>JALYLC010000487.1 GCA_030774435.1 Actinomycetota bacterium | reverse complement strand
TGGCCGCTCCCACCCGGGAACGTGAAGAGAATGCGCACGAGCAGGCAGATTAACGTCCGTGGAACAACCGTCATCGCGGCCTGGCGCGCGGGCTGGCAGGACTTACGATGGCAGTGTGAGCGTCACGCTGGTCCTCGCGGCCGTGGTCGCCGGACTGGCCACGTTCCTGTCTCCCTGCGTGCTGCCGATCGTCCCCGTCGTGCTTGCAACGGGGATGACGGGCGGCCGGCGCCGGCCCCTGGGAGTGGCGCTGGGCCTCGCGCTCGCGTTCGTCACGTTCACGCTGGCGGCTTCGAGGGTGCTCGCGGCCCTCGGCTTGCCGCAGGACCTGCTGCACACGCTCTCGATCGTCCTGCTCGCCTTCGTTGGCCTCATGCTCCTCGCGCCATTCCTGGCGGAGTGGGCGGGGCGCCTGTTCCAGCCGCTCGCGGCCCGGGCGGGGGGCAGGGTGCGGGGCGGCGACGGATTCGCGTCGGGCCTCGTGCTCGGCGCCGCCCTGTCCGTGGTCTGGACGCCGTGTGCGGGGCCGATCCTCGCGGCCGTCACCGCGCTGGCGGCCGAGCATCACGTCTCCGGCGACCTCGTCGTGATCACCGTGGCCTACGCAGCCGGGGCGACCGCCCCGCTCTTCGTGCTCGTGCTGCTCGGGGAGCGCGCGGTCTCGGGCTTCGCGAAGGTGCGCCGGCACGGTCTCGCGCTGCGCCGCGCCTCCGGCGTCGTCCTCCTGCTCGGCGCGTGGCTGTTCACGACCAACCTGCCGACGCGCCTTGCGGCTGCGACGCCGGGATATCTCTCGTGGATCCAGAGCCCGGAGCGGTCCTCGGCGGTCAAGACGGACCTGCGCGCGCTCGACACGTCCAAGACGCATTCCAAGGCCGCGCTCGCCGCCGGCAACGCGCCCGATCGCCTCAAGGACTTCGGCCCCGCACCCGATTTCGCCGCGATCAGCGCCTGGATCAACACGCCCGGCTCGCAGCCGCTGTCACTCGCCAAGCTGCGGGGCAAGGTGGTGCTCGTCGACTTCTGGACCTACTCCTGCGTGAACTGCATCCGCACGCTCCCGTACCTGAAGGCGTGGTACGGCCGTTACCACACCGCGGGCCTGCTGATCGTCGGCGTGCACATGCCCGAGTTCGCCTTCGAGCACGTTGTCGGCAACGTGAAGCGCGCGGTCGGAGAGCACCACATCCGCTATCCCGTGGCCGTCGACAACGGCTACAAGACCTGGAACGCGTGGGCCAACCAGTACTGGCCGGCCGACTACCTGATCGATCGCAACGGGCACGTGCGCGACGCGCACTTCGGCGAAGGCGCCTACCGCGAGACCGAGGACAAGATCCGCACGCTGCTCGGCGAGCGCCGCTCTGCACCGCACGCGGCGCCGCAAGGCGCGATCAGCATGTCAGGCACGGTGCAGACCCCCGAGACCTACCTCGGCACCTTCCGCGCCCAGTACAGCCAGCAGGTGCATGCCAACACGTCCTTCGACTACACCGCCGCGACTGAGCCGTACGTCAACGACGTGCAACTCCAGGGCCACTGGCGAGTCGAGGCTCAGAAGATCGTGGCGGGCAAGGGCGCGCATCTCGTGCTCCGCTACGTCGCACCGCGCATCTACGTGGTCGCCGCACCGCCGCGGGGCGCCGCAGGCTCGCTCTTGGCCAGTGTGGACGGCAAGCTGCTCCCGCGCATCCGGGTCCCGCACGACGATCTGTACCAGCTGGCGCATCTGGCGTACCCCGGCCCGCACACGCTCGATCTCGCCGTGCGCCCCGGGACGAGCCTGTACTCGTTCACCTTCGGCTAACGGAGCCGGAGCGGCCGGTCATGAGCGTGTGGCGTGCATAAACTGGGGTCAGACCCCAAGTTATGCATGCCACGAGCTGGCTGATGGCTGCGCGGTGGGTCAGCCCGCTCCGGCGGACGGGCCGAGCTCGGTGAACAGCGTCAACTGCAGGCCTGCGGGTGCCTCGAGCCGCGCGTTGAGCGAATTCCACGGCGTGACCGTCGGCTCGGCGATGACGGTCGCACCAGCTGCGGCGAGCTGCGCCGCGGTGGCGCGGGAGTCGTCCACCTCGAACGCGACGCGGATGTGGCCGGCCACGCGGCGCCCGACTTCCACCTCGTCGATGAAGGCGGCGTGTGGCGGGTCGGTCAGCTCGAGCGTGCCGATGCCTGCTTCCAGGATCGCCACCCGGCCACCAGGCGAGGTGTACGCCGCCCGCTCGCGCAGACCGAGGACATCCCGGTAAAATCGGAGCGCCTCGTCGTAATCCTCCGCCGTCACCACGAGCCGAAGCTCGCGCACGCCCTGGGCTGGATTCGCTGCGGTCATGACGTGTGCAACGCCGCCGTTGGGCGGAACCTTCCTCGCCCTTCGTCCAAGTCAAGCTGCCCGACCGGTGGGAACTGGGCGGGCCCACTTCGTCGAGCAGGTGCGGCGGTAGTGATGAAGGCCGGCGGCGCTCAGCCGGACATCAAGGCGGCGAGCGCTCAGCCGCAGGTCGTGGTCAAGCAGAAGACGCCGAGGCCGGCGCGGCAGCGGGTCTCGCATCGCCGCGCCGGGTCGCGACAGCCGTCACGCGCGCGATCAGGATCGCAACATCGTCGTGCGGCAGCCCTGGCGCGAAGTCCATGACCGCCTCGTCGATCTCGCGTGCGACGTCGGCTGCCGGGCGGCCGGCTGCGCCGCCGAGCAGCGAAAGCAGCCGCTCCTCGCCGAACATGCCGCCGCTGTAGCGGCGCTCGGTCACTCCGTCGGTCCAGAACGCGACCAGATCGCCGACGCCGAGCGCGCACTCGCGATCGTCGTATTCGCGCTCGGCGACCACTCCGAGCAAGGCACCGCAGACGCCGATCTCCTCCGCGGCGCCGTTCGCGGCTCGCACGATCAGGGGCGGCGGATGGCCGGCGCAGGCGACGGTCAGCTGGTAGCCGTCTGCGATCGGGCGTAGCGTCGCGAGTGCGGCCGTGCAGAACTGCTCGGGCGCGCTCTGGGCACGGATCGCGTCGTTGACGACGGCCAGGATGCGCCCGGGCGACGACTCGTAGCGGCTCACGACGCGCATCGTCTGGCGGGTCAGGCTCGTGAGCGCGGCGGCGGCCGGCCCGTGCCCGGCGACGTCGCCGATCGCAAGGAAGTAGATGTCGTCGGTCTGCCAGGTGTCGTAGAAGTCGCCGCCGACCTCGGCGCCCTCGCCGGCCGGGCGGTAGCGGGCGGCGATCTCGGCGCCCGGCGGCTGCGTGAGCGTGCCCGGCAGCAGGCTCTGCTGCAAGGCGTGGGCGATGTCGTGCTCGGCGCCGTAGAGCCTGGCGTTGTCGATGGCCAGGGAGGCACGCCGCGCGAGGTCTTCGGCGACCGCCAGATCCTGCTCCGAGAAATACCGGCCCGACTCTGCCGAGGCCAGCGTGAGGGCGCCGAAGATCCGCCCGCGGCCCGCGAGCGGCGCCACGATGGACGAGCGGACGCCGAGTACGCGAGTGAGGGTCAGAAGCTCCTCGTCGGGCGTCTCCTGCTCGGCCAGCCACGCCGGCACGTCGCGGATCAGCTGCGAGCGGCCTGTGCTGAGGGCGGCCGAGACCCCGCTCGAGGCCTGCGCCCTGACCGGGCGCCGCTCGTGCACGCGCCTGGCCAGGCGCGCGGTCTCGGGATCCGAATGTGCGACCCCGACCGTGCGGATCTCGCCGCGCTCGAGCATGTCGATCGTGCACCAGTCGGCCAGGCGCGGGACCGCGAGCTCGACGAGCTCGGTCAGCGTGTGCTGCAGATCGAGTGTCTCCGTGAGCACGATGCTGGCCTCGGCCAGGAAGGAGAGGGCCTCCTCGCGCTGGCGGTACTCGGTGAGATCGAAGAGCGTGGCGACGGCCGCGACGATCTCGCCTCCCGCATCGCGCACCGGCTCGGCACTGAGGGAGACGATGCCGCGCGAGCCGTCGGCGCGGATGACCTCGATCTCGCTGTCCGACGTCGACTCGCCCCCCAGCGCGCGGTGCACGAGCTCGGCGTGGGGTCCGGCGATCGAGCGCTCGGACGCGCCGTGTCCGAGCATCTCCTGCGCGCGCTGGTTGGTGAACAGCAGCTTCCGCGAGTAGGACTCGGCGATGATCACACCGAGCGGCAGCTGGCGCACGAGCGCCGACAGTCGCTCGCGCTCGCCGTGCGCTTCCTGGTAGAGCGAGCTGTTGTCGAGCGCCAGGGCGACTCGGCGGGCGATCTGCCCTGCGAGCTGCTTCGTGTCCTCGTCCGGAAGGGTCGTCGCCTGCCACCCGAACGTGAGCGCACCGAGCGTGCGCCCGCGCACGATCATCGGCGCTGCAAGCATCGTGCTGATGCCGACCCGCTCGACCGCGACGCGATGCTCCGCATTGCGATACGCGGAATCCGGAAGCTCCCTGGTGGACGGCACGAGCTGCGGCACGCCGGTGCGGATCGCCACCGCGACGGGCGTTTCGCTCGACAGCACGGGGGGGTAGCTCTCGAGCGCCAGAGCGGCTTCGTGGACATCGGGGTCGGCGTTGACGACCACGAGCCTGCGCACGTCGTCGCCCTCGACGATGTCGACGATGCACTGATCGGCCATGCTCGGTACCACCAGGTCGGCGAGCGTGCGCAGGGCCGCATCCGGCTCGAACGAGCGCGCGAGTTGCTCGCCGACGGCCGCCAGCAGGCCGAGCGCTCTGCGCCCCCGCCGTTCGGCGTCGTAGACGCGCGCGCGTTCCAGCGCGTAGGCGCATTGCTCGCCCATCGTCACTGCGAACTCGCGCTCGTCGTCGTCGAAGACATGGCCCCGCTCGAACCGGAAGCCGAGCGCCCCCAGCGTCTGGTCGTCCACCCGCAGCGGCACCGAGGCGGTCGGCGCTCCGCCGCCGCCGCTTGCCGGGAAGAGGCTCTCGCGTTCGCCCTCGTCGAGGAACACCGGGCGGCCGCTCTCGATGGCCTCGCCGATCGGTGTGCGCTGCGAGAGCGGGAAGCGGCGCCACGCGGCCGTCTCCTCCTCGCTGAAGCCGAAGGCCGCGACCATCTCGACCGCCGAGCGCCCCTCGATCGGGAGCGCGACCATGCCGGCGTCGGCGTCGAGCAGCTCGCGCCCCTCGCTCAGTGCGACGCCGTAGACGGCCTGCGCGGTGAGTGCGCGCGAGAGCGACGACGTGAAGCGCTGCAGTCGGGCGGCCCGCCGGCTGGCGAGCTCGGCGCTCAGCCGCGCATCGCGCTGCGAGGCGCCGACGAAGGACACGGTCACCTCTGCGAGGGCGAACACGATCAGGCTGACGGCGCTCCGGCTGTCCCTGACGCCGAAGCCGTGGTCGGGTGGCACGAAGTAGTAGTCCTGGGCTACCAGCGCGAGTGCGGCGGTCACGAGGCCGGCGGTGCGTCCCCCGACGAGTGCGGCGACGAGCACCAGGAGCAGGTACACGATCGCGGGCGTCGTGGTGCCCACGGCGCCCGGCGAATGCGGCGAGAGCAGCATCGTGGCGACCGCCACGGCGAGCCCGGCGACCGCCGCGACGGCGAGCCCCCACTGTCGGCTCACGAAAGTGGTTGGCTCCACGTTCGAACCGTATCCCGTTCTCAGGGCACTGCCAAGAGGCACCAGCGCGCTGCCAGAGGGC
>JALYLC010000486.1 GCA_030774435.1 Actinomycetota bacterium | reverse complement strand
GTCGCGGCCCAGCGCGGCGTCGTCGAAGTCGGACGGGCGGATACCGAGGATGACGGTGCGGCCCTCGTAGGCGCCCAGGCCCTCGCGCGGCGGCGCAGGCAGCGAGACGCCCGCGAACTCGACCTTGCCGCCGGTCACCTTCGCCTCCACGAGGTTCATCGCAGGCGAGCCGATGAACGCCGCCACGAACAGGTTGACCGGGAGCTTGAAGAGGTTCTGGGGCGTGTCGCATTGCTGCAGGACGCCGTCGCGCATGACCGCGACGCGGTCGCCGAGCGTCATCGCCTCGACCTGATCGTGCGTCACGTAGACGGTCGTCGTCTTGAGCCGGTCGCGCAGCCGGGCGAGCTCGGCGCGCATCTGCACCCGCAGCTTGGCGTCCAGGTTCGAGAGCGGCTCGTCCATCAGGAAGGCGCGCGGCTCGCGCACCATCGCGCGGCCCATTGCGACGCGCTGCCGCTGACCGCCCGAGAGCGCTGCCGGCTTGCGCTTGAGCAGCGGATCGAGGCCGAGGATGTGTGCGACGTCGTCCACGCGGCGCTTGATCTCGACCTTCGGCGTCTTGCGCAGTTTGAGCCCGAAGCCGAGGTTCTGCTCGACAGTCATGTGCGGGTAGAGCGCGTAGTTCTGGAACACCATCGCGATGTCGCGATCCTTGGGGGCGAGGTCGGTCACGACGCGATCGCCGATTGCGATCTCTCCGTCGGTGACCTCCTCGAGCCCGGCGACCATGCGAAGAATGGTCGTCTTGCCGCATCCGGACGGGCCGACCAGCACCATGAACTCGCCGTCGCCGATCTCCAGCGAGACGTTGTCGACCGCCTGGACGCCGCCCGCGAAGACCTTGCTGACGCCGTCGAGTGTGATACCAGCCACGCGTGCTCCCAGTCAGTCGTTGCCGCGAGGCATGATCATATCCCCGCAGACGCGCCCGCAGCGAGCGCGCCGAGGGCGTGCGTGAGGCAATCCCGGCCCGGTGTGGAAACCCGTGGCTTCAGGGGCGAAGCGAACGCTCACTGTCGACGTGCTCGGTTCCGTCGCGTCGCGCTCGCCGTTCGGCGTTCACGCCCAGGCGTGGCCTGCCGCTCCAACCGCACGAGCACTCCGCAGCGTACGTCGCAGGATCGCCGAATCTGAAGCGTCGGTCTCTGATGCGGATCGTGTGGCCGGCTACGGGGCCGAGCGCCGCGAACCTGCTCATGGGCTCGGTTCCCGGTTTGCCGGCCGCTGGAGGCTCGCGAGGGCGTCGCCACACGAGGCTTTCACGGGCATGAGTTCCGAAAGGCGTACCAGGTGTGCCACCCGTGCGACGTGATTCGACTCGGGGGGAACGACGACAACGAGTTGCTCATCGCGCGCTTGGACCTTCCTTGCGGTCCTGATGAGGAGGACGATCGACGTCGAGTCGATGAAATCGCATTCCGAGAGGTCGACGAGCACGTCAGATTGCGCGGCCGCCTGCTCGAGCGCCTGCGCGAGCTCGGACGCAGTGCTGATGTCATGCTCGCCGCGCATGCGCACAACGGCGAGTCCGGGCGCGTGATGCTCGATTTCGACTGTCCCAGGCGACGGCGCGTTGCGTGGGGGCTTGCGGATGTCCGACATCGCTGATCTGCTCCTGCTCCGGTGAGGGGCTGGGGCTCCGACGCAGGAGATCGGCTTTCAATCCGAATCTCCCGAGGTCGGAGCGATCAGCAGCGTCCGCCGATGAACAGCATCCGCCGAGCGGCCCGCACACTACCGCGTCGCGCCCGGCTCGGTCAAGCAGGGGCTAGCTGGAAGTTCTCGCTGGCGACGTCTGCCCTGGTGTCGAAGCCGCTCGTGCAGGTGACCACGCCGCGGCCAGTCGCTCGCTCGACCACGCGACAGAGCTCAGGTCTCACGGCGTCCTGGATGAGCAGCCGAATGTCTCGCAGCTGCTTGTGCTCGTCGATCGTAGACAGCAGGCCCTCGAGTGGCGTGAGCGTTCCCTCGAGGAAGCACACGATGGCGTCGGGACCAGCGTAAAGACACTGCACGCGATCCGGTCCCCGTCCCAGATGTTCCTTGTAGACACGTGATACACCGCGACTGATCTGCGCCAGCTGCGGCAGATCCGCGGCACTTTCGTCGGAAGGCATGTGGACCCCCGGGGTGTGGGTGCGCTCGGGAACGCAAGCCCGAATTTGGGTGAAGGTCGAGGCTCCACGGGGGTCAGGGGGGAACCTCGCGCGGATCGTACAGCCCCGCTGGGCTCTTCGGGCCTCTGCTCTCGTCGGTAGCGGTGCCCCGACGTGCCACGCGCGCTCTGGTCCGCGACGCGAGCCGCTGCCGGGCCGGGTTGCCGCGTTCTCCATGGCAACCCGCCGAGCGAAGCCGAAAAAGGGAAGAAGGGCGCCGCGTCGCGCGCGCCCTTCTCCGGATAGCGGGGGCAGGATTCGAACCTGCGACCTTCGGGTTATGAGCCCGACGAGCTACCGGACTGCTCCACCCCGCGTCGTCGTCAGGATCGTAGCGCGGCACCCTCCACGATGCAAGACCTGCCACGATGCTGCCCGATGCGCGTCGCCGCCGCCGACATCGGCACAAACTCGACGCGCCTGCTGATCGCGGACGTCGGCTCCGATGGCTCGGTCGCCGAGGGCGAGCGCCTGCTCGAGATCACCAGGCTGGGCGAGGGCGTCGATGCCAGCGGATCGCTTGCCGAGGCGCCCATGGGCCGCGTGACCGACACGCTCGAGCGCTACGCGGCACGCGCGCGCGCGCTCTCGGCGGAACGCTTGCTGGCAGTCGCCACGAGCGCGGTGCGCGACGCCGCCAACCGCGACGACTTCCTCGTGCGCGTGGCAGCGAGTGGCTTCGAGCCGCGCCTGCTCACGGGCGACCAGGAGGCCGCGACGACGTTCGCCGGCGTCTGCTCGCGTGCGCCGGGCGGCGAGCCTGTCGCTGCCGACGGCACGCTCGTCGTCGATGTCGGAGGGGGCTCGACCGAGCTCGTGCTCGGCGGTGCCGGCGGCGTCGCCTGGTCGCGCTCACTCCAGGCGGGCTGCGTGCGCATGACCGAGCGCGACCTCGGTGAGGACGTCATCAAGGACAGCGACCTCGTCGCCTGTGCCACGGCCATCCGCGTGTTGCTGGAAGTCGTGCCGGACGCAGTCGTGCAGGCGACCCGCCGCGCAATCGCGGTCGCCGGCACCGCGACGACGCTGGCTGCGATCCAGCACGGCGGCTACGACGCCGACGCGGTGCACGGCGCCCGCATCACGCGCGAGGACACCCGCGCGCTCGAGCACCGCCTGGCGGCGATGACGCTCGCGGAGCGTCGCTCGGTGCCGGGGCTGGAGGCTGCGCGGGCGCCCGTGATCGTCGCGGGCCTGGTCGTGCTCGGCAGCGTGCTCGACCGCTTCGGGCTCGCCGAGGCGATCGTGTCCGAGCGCGACATCCTGCATGGCGCCGCGCTGCTGGCCGTCGGGCGCGACTGAAGGGCGAGTATCCACTCCGTCAGAGGGCGGGCTGGGCGGTCCGCGGGCCGGCCAGTGCTTCGGCTCGCTCGAGCCAGGGCGTCGCCCGCAGCGCCTCGAAGATCGACCGCCCCTCGTCCAGCGATGCCCGATCGCCCGTCAATTCGGCGTGCTCGAGGAGCGTGACGGCCAGCCAGAACGGCAGGCGCAGCGTGCGGAAGCCCTCGGCCGCCGCGCGGTAGCCACCGGCATCTCCGTCGAGTCGTGCCCGGAACCGCCGTGCCTGCGCGTCGAGGTACGGTGGGCGCGATCCGGCGGGGACGGCGTCGATCCGGGCGAGCAGCTCCTCGACCGTGTCCGTGCGTCCGAGCGCGAACGCCGCCTCGAGCGCCTCGACCAGGCCCTGCTTCGAGGACTGCGCTGGGATGCCGAAGGTGCGCGCCACGTCGACCGCCGCCGTGCCGTCGGCGAGCGCGTCCTCGAGCCGGCCCTCCGCGCCGCGGAGCGATGCACGGTTGGCGAGGAAGCTGGAGAGGGCCTGGATGTCGCTCGACTCCGCCAACCCTTCGAACAGCGCCAGCACGTCGCGCGCCTCCTGAATGTCGCCGCGCTTCACGTGGATCTCGACCGCGCTCTGGAACATGCTCAGCATCAGTGCACCGGTGTCGATTTGCTCGCGGGTGAGCTCGAGACCGGGGTCGAGTGCCTCATCCCAGTGGCCAGTCATGAGCAGCACGTACGTGCGCTCCGAGACGATGCCCCATTCCCGGGGCCGATCACCGACCCGGCGGCTGAGGGCGAGCACCTCGTCGAGGTAGCCGAGCGCCGCGGCGTAGTCGTCGCGCTGGAAGCACAGGTCGGAGAGCCAGACGTAGAGCGAATGTGCATCGTCGACCTCGTCGTGCTCGAGGGCAAGCCGGAGCGCGTGGTCGCAGAGGGCGGCGGCCTCGACGCGATGTCCGCGGCTCACGGCGACGCCTGCCCGGCCACGGAGCGCCACGATCAGCGCTCTCGGGTACGCGTGCGTCTCTGCGATGTCGAGCGCCCGCTCCGCGAACTCGGTGGCTCGGTCGAGATCGCCGCTGTACCAGTACGCGAGCCCGAGCCACCCCGCCAGCAGCGCGAGATCCTCGTCCGGCTCGTCGGCCGCGATCACCTCCCACGCGCGCACCGCCTCGGCGAGCGCCGCGTCGCGGCGGTCCGTGAACGCCTCGAGCCGCGCGAGACGAGCGACGACCCTGGCGGCCGCATGGGTATCACCCTCCTCCTCATACAGCGAGATCGCCTCGGCCAGCAGCCTGCGTGCAGCAGCGATGTCGCCGCTGCGGCCCGCCATCGAACCCGCCTTGGCGAGCAGCGCTGCGCGCTCGGGTGGCGCCTCGGCGAGTCCCGCCGACTGCTCGTAGTAGCGGCTCGCCTCCTGGGCCGCACCCAGCGATTCCGAGCGGCGCCCCGCCCGCTCCAGCATCGTCCTCGCGTGCTCGCGCACCTCGGCGGCGTCGGCGGCGTCCGGCCCGGTTTCGTGAGCGGCGAGGTAGTGCGACGCGATCACCTCGACGACTTCGTCGACTTCGCCGTCGAACGCGCGCGTCAGGTGCGCCGCCGCCGCGAGGTGGCGCGCGCGCCGGTCGCGGCGCGCGAGCGTCTCGTAGGCCACGTGCCGGACGAGGTCCTGCAAGAAGACGTGCTGTCCGTACTCGGGCGATCGCGGATCGGCCTGAAGCCCCAGCAACTCCTTGCGCACCAGCGACGCGAGCAGCGGCTCGACGTCCACCCCGGGAGCGGCGAGCGACGTCAGGGCCGCCGTCGTGAACGCCTTGCCGAGTACGGCGGCGTCCTGCACCAGGCGCCGCTCATCGGCCGGCAGGCCGTCGAGCCGCGAGGCGATGAGTGCCTGGAGCGTCTCGGGAACGGCGAGGGCGTCGATCGACCCTGTGAGCCGGTAGGAGGCGCCGTGCTCGACGAGCAGGCCGCGGTCGAGCAGCATGCGGACGGTCTCGACCGCGTACAGCGGCACGCCCTCGGCGCGAGCCAGGATGCCGTCGCGAAGCTGCGGCGGCACGCCCGGGACGAGTCCGGCGAGGAGCGCCTCCATGGCTGCGGCCGGGAGCGGGTCGAGGTGGACCGACGTGAAGCTGCGCTGACCCGCTCCCCAGCCCGGACGCCGGGAAACGAGCTCCGGTCGGGCGAGCGCGATCACGAAGATCGGCGAGTCGCGCGACCAGTCGAGCAGGTGCTCGATGAAATCGAGCAGACTCGCGTCGGCCCACTGGAGATCCTCGAACGCGAGCACGACCGGATAGGTGTCGGCGAGCCGCTCGAAGAGCAAGCGCCAGGCCGCGAACAGGTCGCGCTGGTCGCGGACATCGTGGTCGGCGAGGCCGAGGAGCTGCGCGACGCGGGGCTCGACGAAGGCGCGCTCCTCCGGATCCGGCACGTGCTCGTCCAGGGCGCTGCCGAGCTTCACGAGCGCGTCCGCGGCGGGCTCGTCCTCGGCGATCCGGCAGCGCATCCGCACCATGTCGGCGAGCGCCCAGTAGGTGACGCCCTCGCCGTAGGAGAGGCAGCGACCGCGATGCCAGTACACGGTCGCGGCGAGCCCGTCGAAGTACTTGTAGAACTCCCACGCGAGGCGCGACTTGCCGATTCCCGCGATTCCGGTTACCGAGACGAGGTGGGCGCGGCTCTCGTCCGCCGTCCCATGGAAGAGGTCCTTGATCTGGCGCAGCTCGCGATCGCGCCCGACGAACGGCGCCTCCAGGCCCTGGGACTTGAGCGCGCCGCCCCGGCCGGCGACGACACGCCGCGCCCGCCAGAGCGGCGTCAGCCCGTCCTTCCCCTTGAGCGGATGGGAGCCCGCATCCTCGAACACGATCGTCTGCTCCGTGGCGCGCCGCGTCGCCTCGCCCACGAACACCTCTCCGGGCTCCGCGGCGGATTGCACCCGCGAGGCCGTGTTCACGAGGTCGCCGGCGACCATCCCTTCGCCAGTCGCGCCGATCGTCACCGCCGCCTCGCCGGTCAGGACCCCGGCGCGGGCGCGGAGTCCCTCCACGCCGAGCTCGTCGCCGAGCGCGGACACGGCAGCGACGAGGTCGAGGCCGGCGCGCACAGCCCGCTCGGCGTCGTCCTCCGTCGCCGTCGGCGCACCCCAGACCGCCATCACCGCATCGCCGATGAACTTCTCGACGGTGCCGCCATAGAGCTCGATCAGGCGCCGGCTCGTATCGAAGTAGCGCGAGAGCAGCTCGCGCGTGTCCTCGGCATCGCGCCCGGCCGAGGCCGCCGTGAAGCCGACGAGGTCGGCGAACAACACGCTGACGAGCCGGCGCTCGGCGACGGGGACGACCGTCACGGGTGCCACGGTCGCCGTGACGGGGCTGCCGCACTCGCCGCAGAACCGGTCGTCGACCTCGAGCGGCGCGCCGCAGGCTGAGCACCCGCTCGCCAGCGACCCGCCGCAGGCCGAGCAGAACTTGCGGCCGTCGCGATTGCTTGCACCACAGTGTGGGCAGGAGGCCATCGAACGCGAGACTACGGCACGCTCTGCACTCAGGCAGCGGGGCGTACTCGGTGCCAGGTGGTTGGGGTAGCCGCAAGTACCGCGCCGCTTATCGCATTGCCGTGGGCATGCAGCATGATGGGTGCCCCATGGGCTGCGGAATTTCGTCGTCGCCTGGGGGTGACGCCTCGTCGTTCAGGCGTGCGGGGTCGATGTCGCGTCCTGCGATCGGCACTCCGTTGCGCAGAACAAGGCGCATCCGGCTGGGAAGCAGGAGCACGCGCGGGTCGGTGAGCGGATCGCCGTCGATCACGAGGAGATCGGCTATCGCTCCGGGCGCAAGTCGCCCGAGGTCGCTGCGACCGAGCGCCGCTGCGCCGCCGGCCGTTGCGGCGCGGAGCGCAGCGCGCGGGCCGAGGCCACCTTCCGCCATGCGGATGAGTTCCCAGGGTTCCGCGCCAGGCGGACCTGAGTCGAATCCCATTGCCAGGGTGACCCCGGCGGTGTGGGCGGCTCCCAGGGTGAGATAGGCCTCCTCGAGCTGTCGCCGTGCCTGATCGACGAGGCGCGGAAGCCATTGGTCTGCGAAGCGCTCGGCAAGATCGTGGAACGTCGACAGGGTGGGTACGAGAACCTGGCCGGTCTCGGCCATGCGGTCGAGCAGCGCGGGCTGACGGTGGAGCGAGAGGCCGTGCTCGATCGTGTCGACTCCCTCCTCGATCGCGAGTCGGGCGCCGTCGAGTCCTTCGGCGTGCGCCGCCACGCGCATGCCGAGTCTGTGCGCCTCGTCGACCAGCGCGGCAACCTCCTCGCGCGTCAGCTGAGCGGGTTCGGGATCTTCGCGCTCGACCGAGCGCGCGCCCGTCGCCATGACCTTGATGAAGTCGGCGCCGCGGCGCAACTCCGCACGCACGGCCTGCCGCAGATTCCACGGGCCATCCGCCTCGGTATACATCGTCCCGAACATCCGCCCGCCCGGCGAGGTAGCCGACACGATCCGCCCACAGGAGAAGATCCGCGGCCCGTCGACCAGCCCGAGCTCGACCGCGCGACGCATGACGATCGCCTCGTCGTCGTTCGATCCGACATCGCGGATCGTCGTCACGCCGCTCTCGACGAGCGCCCGGCAGGAGCGCGCCAGAAGGAGATAGCCGAGCTCGCGCGGGCGTGGATCCTCGCCCTTGAGTGGTGCAGGCGGGCCGAAGCCCGGCGCGCGCGAGGTATCCGAGATGAGGTGCGTATGGCAGTCGATGAGCCCGGGGAGCACGCTTCGACCGCGTCCGTCATACGCGCCCGGCGGGGTCTCGCCGCGTGCGTCGGCGATCTCCGTGATGCGCCCGTTCTCGATCGCGATCGTCGCATGCTCGAGCACGACACCCGACCCGGGATCCCACGCACGCACTCCCCACAGCCGCAAACCGACCAACGCCTTCCTCCCGGGTAGGCAGTCAGCGTCCCGCGGGCCAGGACATCTGTCAAACAGGCAAGACTGCTGGGGTCATCGGCAATATCGATCACCCTTGGCGCCCGCAGGGACGCCCCTGCTCGCTCCAATCACCCGGCCACACACGCTCATTGAGGTGCACCTAATAGGACGGCTTTCAAACCCTCCGGCGCGCCTGGCCCGTCTTCTTGGCCGGTGATCTCAAGGGCGGCGTGATGCCGAATGATCCCGGTTGCGCCGTCTGGTCTTCCTTGTTAAAGCTGCCGTTTGCTGCCCAGACGGGACCGCCTAGACGAGTGCGGTGAGCCCGGGTGGTTCTCGCGCTCGAGCCATGCCCTCGCGAACGAGGCGCTCGGCCTCATCCTCGGCCCTCTGACAGGAGCCAGGGGCGCAGGGTTGGATCCCCGGTAGGCCTGGTGCTATCGCTTCGCCGGGAGCCGGGGGTCGAGATACTCCGAGATTCGCTGTGCTGCGGGCGGGTCGAGATTCGCCAGGACTGCAATCACGTAGCCGGACTTGGGGTAGATCCGCAGGTCGCCGTTCATACCTGGTGCGCCGCCTCCGTGGCCGACCCAGCCGTTCCCGTTCGCGTCTCGAGCATCCTCGAAGCCGTACGCGTATCTGGCGGGACCCGCGTTCACCTTCCCGGTGATCAGCAGCTTCGTCGAGTCGGGGCTGAGCAGTTTGTGGCTGAGCAGCGCCTGGGCGAAACGCGCGAGGTCCTCGACCGTCGAGTAACCGCCACCGGCGGAGGTTCCGCGATACGGCAGGGTGTTGGTGTTCGGGAGCCAGGCGGTCGCCTCCGGTGGCTTGGTGTATCCGGTCGACCGCTCTGGAACCGCTTGGTCTTCGGGAAGCGATCCGCTGCGGGTCATGCCCGCGGGCGCGTAGATGTGCTGCTGCACATAGTCGTAGTAGCTCTGCCCGGTTACTTTCTCGATCACCCGGCCGAGCAGAATGAAGCCGTAGTTGCTGTACGACCAGTCGCTGCCCGGCTGGAACTCGAGTCCCCGCTTGTCGTACAGCCGCACGTAGTCGGCGAGCGTGCGGAGTTCCGTGCGATGCAGGTCGAAGTCGGGGCCGAAGATGTCGCCGGTGCCACCGGTGTGCGTCAGGAGTTGGTGGATCGTGACCTTGGCGACGTCACGGTTCGGGTAGTGGGTGAGGTATTTGCCGAGCGGAGCCGTGAGCTCGACCTTGCCGGCGTCGACCAACTGGAGGATCGCCACCGCGGTGAACATCTTGTTCATCGAGCCGATGCGAAAGCGCGTCCGGATCGTGTTCGGGATCCCTCGCTTGCGATCGGCCAGCCCGTAGGCCTGGCTGAAGAGCACGTGGTCGTCCTTCGCGACCAACACCGCGCCGGAGAACGCACCTTCGCCTGCGAGCCTCTCGGCGCGAGCCGAAAGCGCCTTCAGCGCCTGCGCTTCCGTCAGCCTGTGCAGGACGAGGTTCAGAGCGCGTGACGGCGCCTTGGTGTTCGGCAGCTCGATGCGCGCGTTCGCGTCTGAGTCGATCGGCTCGAAACGAATGTCGTCGACGCCGACGCGCAGAGGACCTCGGTTGTCGGCAACGGCGAGACGAAGGCGTACCGTCTGGCCCGCCCACTGCGACACGTCCACTTTAACGGCCGTCGGCTCACTCTGGTCCAGGTCGCTGGTCGACGACTTGAAGACGTTTTCCAGGACATCGCCCCGCGCCAGGGAATCGATCGGTGCCGACGGGGCGACGAGGTCGATCCGGAACTGCTGATTGTCCCCGGGCTCGTCGGACGCCAGCGTCCGCGGGCTGCTCAAACCGCCGGCGCTTGCATGAAACACGGTCAGCCAAAGCATGAAGCGACCGTCCAGCTTCACGTCCCGGTACAAGATGAGCGTTCCGGGGCCATTCATATCGGTCACCGCCGCGAACCTGCCCTGAGGCGGATACCAAAAATCGAAAGGCACGTTGGGATCGCTCTGAGCTGGATCGGGCGCCCTGCTGCCGTTGCTATACACGAACCAGCCGCCGGAGCCACTGCCGACCGCCCTCCATCCCGTGAGGGCACCGGACTCGAAGTCGTCCATCACGAACATGCCGTCGGCCGCGCGAACCGGACCCTTCGACTTGTGACCGCCCGCCGCGAACAACAGGCTCAGCGCGGCCAACACGATCAGCGCGGCGACAACCGCTGCGCTCGTTCGCCTTAGGACCTTTTGTTTCAGCCGGTTTGCGCCCGTTAGGTCTGTGAGTATAGAAGCCCTCCGCCAGCCGCACGGCCGCGCCCGGGCGTCGCACGGGTCAGTGGGCGTCTCACCGTTGGACGACGAGCCTGAGAC
>JALYLC010000485.1 GCA_030774435.1 Actinomycetota bacterium | reverse complement strand
ATGTGGGAGTTCCTCGACCGGCTCGTCGCAATCGCGCTGCCGCGCATCCGCGACTTCCGTGGGCTCAGCGTGAGCTCGTTCGACGGGCGCGGCAACTACTCGCTGGGCATCCACGAGCAGATCATCTTTCCGGAGATCAACTACGACGACGTCAAGGACGTCCGGGGCCTGGACGTGGCGATCACGACCTCGGCCGAGAACGACGAGCAGGCGCTTGCGCTTCTGCGTGGGCTCGGCCTCCCGTTCGCCGGCGACGATGGACGAAGGGAGCAGTAGCACCACATGGCGAAGAAGTCTCTGGTAGTCAAGGCCGCGCGGGAGCCGCGGTACCCGGTGCGCAAGTACTCGCGCTGCAACCGCTGCGGGCGCCCGCGGGCCGTGTTCCGCAAGTTCGGCCTGTGCCGGATCTGCCTGCGCGAGCTCGCCCATCAGGGCGTCATCCCGGGCATGACGAAGAGCTCGTGGTAAATGCTGCGCATTTCCCACGATATGAGGCTAGTCCCGTCGCTCCGCTCGGGAGATGTAGGAGAAACCAATGTTGACTGATCCAGTCGCAGACATGCTGACCCGCATCCGCAACGCCAACAAGGCGATGCAGGACACCGCGGCGATGCCCTCCTCGAAGCTCAAGATCGAGATCGCAAAGCTCTTGAAGAACGAGGGCTATATCCGCGATTACCGCGTCGAGCAGGACGGCTCGTTCCCGAGCCTCGTCATCGAGCTCAAGTTCGGGCGGAACCGTGAACGCGTCATCACCGACCTCAAGCGGGTCTCGCGTCCGGGCCGGCGCGTCTATGCGCGCAAGGACCGTCTCCCGCGCGTTCTCGGCGGCATGGGCACCGCTATCCTGTCCACCTCCGGAGGCCTGATCACGAGCCGCGACGCCGAGAAGGAAGGCGTCGGCGGCGAAGTGATCTGCTTCGTCTGGTAAGTCCCTTGCTTCTGTGTCCCTCATTCCTATTGCCATCTAAGTCAACCTAGGACGCGTAGCGTTGTCCCGAATCGGAAGACGCCCAATCGAAATCCCTGCCGGTGTATCGGTGTCGCTCGACCCTGGCCGCGTTCAGGTGAACGGGCCGCTCGGCGAGCTCAAGCAGCAGATCCCCGCGCGGATGAAGATCGAGCAGTCCGACGGGGAGATCACCGTGACCCGCCCGACCGAGCGTGGCGAGGATCGCGCGCTGCACGGCCTGACGCGCACGCTGATCGCGAACATGGTCGAGGGCGTCACGAAGGGCTTCGAAAAGAAGCTCGAGATCCAGGGCGTCGGCTACCGCGCGACCCTCAAGGGATCGGACCTCGACCTCGCGGTCGGCTACTCGCACACCGTCACGATCAAGCCACGCCAGGGAATCAGCTTCGAGGTGCCGACGCCGACGGAAGTCGTCGTCAAGGGCACCGACAAGCAGATGGTCGGCCAGACCGCGGCCGAGATCCGCGCCGTCCGCAAGCCCGAGCCGTACAAGGGCAAGGGCATCCGCTACGAGGGCGAGTACGTCCGCCGCAAGGTCGGTAAGAGGGCGTAATGGCCACGTTGACCAAGCTCCAGGCGCGCCAGCGCCGCCACCGCCGGATTCGCGGGAAGATCCAGGGAACCGCCGGGCGGCCGCGCCTCGCCGTGTTCCGCTCCAACCGCGGCATCACCGCGCAGTTGATCGACGACCTCGAGGGAAAGACTCTCGCGGCCGCCAGCTGGCAGCACCTGGCCAAGTCGTTCAAGGGCAACAAGACCCAGCAGGCTGCGGAGGTCGGCAAGCTGCTCGCGAAGAACGCGAAGAGCGCCGGCGTCGAGAACGTCGTCTTCGACCGCGGCGGCTACCTGTACCACGGACGCGTGAAGGCGCTGGCAGACAGCGCGCGCGAGGGAGGACTGACGTTTTGACACGCTACGCGTTCTGTTTTCGCGCGCGTGACGAGCGTGGTCCCTCGTCCGAACTTTTCCACCGCGAAGATTCCGAAAGGTCGTCCGTATGAGCAGTACTGTCGAACGCGAAGTCATCGCGCGCGAGCAGACGCGTGAGCTGAAGGAGCGCGTGGTCGAGATCAACCGTGTCGCGAAGGTCGTCAAGGGCGGGCGCCGGTTCTCGTTCACGGCGCTGGTCGTGATCGGCGACGAGGTCGACCAGGTCGGCGTCGGCTACGGCAAGGCCCGCGAGGTCCCGCTGGCGATCACCAAGGCCGTCGACGACGCGAAGAAGAACCTCTTCACCGTCCCGAAGCACGGCACGACGATCACGCACGAGATCCTCGGCCAGTTCTCCGCGGCAAGGGTGCTCCTGCGCCCGGCCAGCGAGGGAACCGGCGTGATCGCCGGAGGCGGAGTCCGGGCGGTGCTCGAGCTCGCCGGCATCCGCGACATCCTCGCGAAGAGCCTCGGCACGACCAACCCGATCAACATGGCGAAGGCGACCGTGGACGGGCTCAAGCGCCTGCGCCGGCCCGAAGAGGTCGCGAAGA
>JALYLC010000484.1 GCA_030774435.1 Actinomycetota bacterium | reverse complement strand
GGCTACGTGGCGGCGCCGGCGTTCAAGCAGATCGCCCAGGGCATCCTGCAGGTGCTGCAGATCAAGCCCGATCGTCCGGGCCAGCTCAACCACTAGACTTCAGCCCCCGTGGAGCTGGCCGCGCTGTGCACAGAAGCGGGCGTCGCCTCGCGTGTGACCGGCGCGAAGGCAGGCGTCGACGTCGTCGACATCGCCTACCGCTCGGAGCGCAGTGGGCCGGGCTCGCTCTTCTGCTGCCTGCCCGGCTCGCATGCGGACGGCCACGACTTCGCGCCCGCCGCGGTCGCCAACGGGGCGGTGGCGCTGCTCGTCGAGCGCGAGCTGCCCGCACTGGCGGTGCCGCAGATCGTGTGCGACGACGCGCGCGCCGGCATGGCGCTGCTGGCCGACGCGCTCTACGGGCACCCGAGCCAGGGGATCACCGTCGTCGGTGTCACCGGCACGAACGGCAAGACGACCACGACGCTGCTCCTCGCGGCCATCCTCGACGCCGCCCAGCGCCCCTGCGGCCTGTTGGGCACGGTGGAGCGCCGCATCGGCGGCCGCCGCCAGGCCGCCGGCCTGACGACCCCGGAGGCGCCGGATCTGCAGCGCGCCCTGCGCTCCATGATCGAGGCGGGCGACGAGGCCTGTGCCATGGAGGCTTCGTCGATCGCGATCGCGCAGCGGCGGCTCGTGGCGACCCAGTTCAGTGCCGTCGGGTTCACGAACCTGTCGCAGGACCACCTCGACTTCCACCGCGACCTCGAGGACTACTTCGCCGCCAAGGCCACGCTCTTCGACGGGCGCTTCCGGCGCGCCGTCAACGCCGACGACGCCTACGGCAGGCGCCTCGGGGCCGAGCTGCGCTTCGGCGTCGAGTCGGCCACGGCCGACGTCTACTGCGAGGCCTATGAGCTGCGCCCCGACCGCACGGAGCTGTTCGTGCGCACGCCCGACGGCGCACTCTCGCTCGAGCCGCGCCTGCGCGGGCGCTTCAACGTCGACAATGTGCTCTGCGCGGTCACCCTGGCGCTGCTGCTGGACGTGCCCCTGGGCGCGATCGAATACGCCGTGGCCTCGACCGACGCGCCGCCCGGTCGCTTCGAGCCCGTCGAGGCCGGCCAGGGCTTCGGCGTGATCGTCGACTACGCGCACACGCCGGCGGGCATTGCGGCGGTGCTCGCGTCGGCGCGACCGCTCACGAGCGGGCGGCTGCTGTGCGTGTTCGGGGCGGGAGGCGACCGCGACCAGGCCAAGCGGCCCCTGATGGGTGCGGCCGCCGAGGCCGGAGCCGACCGCCTCTATGTCACCAGCGACAACTCGCGCTCCGAGCCGAGCGAGCAGATCGTCGGCCAGATCCTGGCCGGGCTCGAGCGCGCCGCGGATGCACGCGTCGAGCATGACCGGCGGCGCGCGATCGCACTCGCTCTGGAGGATGCGGAGCAGGGCGACCTCGTCCTCATCCTGGGCAAGGGCCACGAGCAGGGGCAGGACATCGGCGGCGTCATCGAGCCCTTCGATGACCGCACGGTGGCCCAGGAGCTGCTCGGGGGCGGGGGGTGATCCCGCTCGCGGCGGGCGAACTGGAAGGGACGCGGCTGCTCAGCGGCGATCCGGCCACTCGCATCGAGAGCGTTGTCAGCGACTCGCGCGCCGCTGGGCCGGGAGCGCTCTTCTGCGCGCTCGAGGGCGCACGCAGCGACGGGCACGACTTCCTCGACGACGTTCGCGCGGCGGGCGCGGTCGCCGTGCTGTGCCGCACGGGACGCTCACGGCCCCTGGAAGGGGTGTGCGTGCTCGAGGCCGACGAACCCCTGACGGCGCTCGGCGCCATCGCCCGCCAGGTGCGACGTGCGTGGGGCGGGAAGGTGATCGGTATCGCCGGATCGAATGGCAAGACGTCCACGAAGGACATGCTCGCCGCGCTCTGCGCCCCGCACGTGCCGACACTCGCCACCCACCGCAACCACAACAACCGCCTCGGCCTGCCGCTGACGCTGTTCCGGCTCGAGCCAGGGCACGCGCTCTGCATCTGCGAGCTGGGCACCAGCGAGGTCGGCGAGCTGGCCGATCTGGCTGCCATCGCGGAGCCCGACATCGGCCTGCTCACGAACATCGCGCCGGAGCACCTCGAGTTCCTCGGGGATCTCGAGGGCGTCGCGCGCGAGGAGGCCTCGCTGCTGGCCGCGCTGCCCGCCGAGGGCGATGCGGTGCTGCCGGTCGACGAGCCGCTGATCGCCCCGTACGTCCGGGCCGACCTGCGCACGACGACCTTCGGCGAGCCCGGTGGCGACGTGCGCTGCCTGTCGTGGGAGCCCGAAGCCGGCGGGACGCGCGCGCTTCTCGATGTCCGCGGCGAGCGGGCCGAGCTGCTCGTGCCGCTGCGCGCTGCCCATCACGCCTCGAACCTGGCTGCCGCCGCCGCCGCTTACGTGCGCGCAGGGCTGCCCCTGGCCGGACTGGCCGAGGGGGCGGCTGCGATCGAGCTCTCGCCGCTGCGGGGCGAGGAGCTGGAGCGCCACGGCGGCGGCGTGCTCGTGAACGACGCCTACAACGCCAATCCTGTCTCGGTCGAGAGCGCCCTGGCCGCCCTGGTGGATCAGGCCGCAGGCGCCCGCACGGTCGCGATCCTGGGTCACATGGCCGAGCTGGGCCCCGAGGCGCCGCGCTGGCACGCCGAGGTCGGGCGCGCTTGCGCGCGGCTCGGCATCGACGTCGTGATCGGCGTGGGCGAGCTTGCGGCGGCCTACGAGACGGCCTCCGAGGGCTGTGAATGGCACTGGGCGCCGAGTCTCTACGCCGCTGCCGAGCTGCTTCCGCGCGTGCTGCGGCCGGGCGATTTCGTCCTGCTCAAGGGCTCCCGCTCCGCCGGCGTCGAGCGGCTCGCAGAGGCCGCCCTGTGACGCATGTGCTGGGCGCGGGCGTGCTGGCCACGTTCCTCACGGTGCTGTGCGGCGGCGCGTTCATCGCGTTCCTGCGCGAGCGCTCACTCGGCCAGAACATCCGCGAGGAGGGGCCGGCCGGGCACCGGGTCAAGCAGGGCACGCCGACCATGGGCGGCCTGCTGATCCTGACGATGGCCGCGCTCTCGTTCCTGATCTTCACGGAGCGCAGCGCCCAGGCCCTGACGGTGCTGGGCGTGACCGTGGCCTGCGCCGCCATCGGCTTCGTCGACGACTACGCCAAGATCGCCAACAAGCGCTCGCTCGGGCTCTCGGGCAGGTACAAGCTCCTGCTGCTCGTCCCGGTCTCGGTCGTGCTCGGCTACGTCGCGCACCACGAAGGCCTCTCGACGCGGCTCTACCTGCCGCTGATCGACCAGCACATCGACCTCGGCTGGGGCTGGTACATCGTCGTCTTCCTCGTGCTCGCCGGCTCCACCAGCGCCGTCAACCTGACGGACGGGCTCGACGGCCTCGCGGCGGGCACGAGCGCGATCGCGTTCCTGGCCTACACGGCGCTGGCCACGATCGGCTGGCAGCTCTCGCGCACGCCCTGCGCCGACGGCGCCGCGAGCTGCCTCTACGTCGGCCCGCGCGGCGATTCGGCGCGGCTCGACCTGGCCGTCTTCGCCGCGGCCATGCTCGGCTGCTGCATCGGATTCCTCTGGTACAACAGTTTTCCGGCCCAGGTCTTCATGGGCGACACGGGCTCGCTCGGCCTGGGCGGCGCGCTGGGCGCGCTGGCCGTGCTCACGAAGACCGAGTTGCTACTGCCGATCATCGCCGGCGTGTTCGTGGTCGAGGCGCTCTCGGTGATCATCCAGGTCGTGTCGTTCCGGCGCTACGGGCGGCGCATCTTCCTGATGGCGCCCATCCACCACCACTTCGAGATGAAGGCGTGGTCGGAGACCACGATCATCGTGCGCTTCTGGATCATCGCCGCGCTGCTGGCTGGATCCGCGTTCGTGCTCGCCTACCTGCGGTTCGACCAGTACTCCTGATGGACGCCGTGCTCGCCGGCGCGCGGCGTGCCGTCGTGCTCGGAGCGGCGCGCTCCGGAATCGCGGCCGCCGAGGCGCTCCGCCGCTGTGCCCCGCACGTGCACGTCGTGCTGGCGGATCGGCGAGCGGATGCAGGGGAGGCGCCGCCGGGCGTCGAAGCGGTGCCCGGCCGCGACGATCCCGAGCTGCTCACCGGTGCCGACCTGCTCGTCAAGAGTCCCGGCGTCCCGGAAGAAGCCGCGATCGTGCGCGCCGCACGTTCGGCCGGCATCCCGGTGTGGGCCGAGGTGGAGCTCGCGTACCGCCTGCTCGAGGAGCGCAATCCGATCGTCGGCATCACGGGAACCAACGGCAAGACCACGACCACGCTGCTGACCGCCGCCATGCTCGAGCGCGGCGGCGTGCCCTCGGCCGGTGCCGGCAACGTCGGCACGGCGCTCTCGTCGCTCGCCGGCGTCATCGAGCCCGGGCGCGCAATCGTGTGCGAGCTCTCGAGCTTCCAGCTGGAGGGGGTCGAACGGTTCCGCGCCGAGGTGGGCGTGTTGCTCAACGTCACGCCCGACCACCTCGACCGCCACGGCTCGTTCGAGCCGTACGCGGCGGCCAAGCTGCGCGTGTTCGAGCGCCAGCGCGCGGGCGACACCGCGGTGCTGTGCGTCGACGACGCCTACGTCGCCGCGCTGGACGACTCCGAGCTGCCCGGCGAGGGCCGCCGGCTGCGCGTCTCGGGCACCGAGCTGGGGGCGTTCGAGCAGGCCTTCGAGGTCTCGTCCCTGCGCGGCCCCCACAACCGGGCCAACACGGCCTGCGCCATTGCCGTGGCGCGCGCCCTCGGCGCCGACGAGGACGGCGCGGCAGACGCGCTGCGCGACTTCGCCGCGCCGCCGCACCGGCTCGAGCTGGTGCGCGAGCTGCGCGGCGTGCGCTACGTCAACGACTCCAAGGCGACCAACGTCGAGGCCACGCTGCAGGCGCTGGAGTCGTTCGACGCGCCCCTGCACGTGATCCTCGGCGGCTCGCTCAAGGGCGCCGATTTTGCGCCGCTCGGCCGGCCGCTTGCGCGAACGGCATCCGCCGTCTACCTGATCGGTGAGGCAGCAGTCGAGTTGCGCCGTGCGTTCAAGGGCAGCGGCATCGAGCTGGTGGATTCCGGCACGCTCGAGCGCGCCGTGCGGATCGCGGCCTCGGTGGCCGCCGAGGGCGACGTGGTGCTGCTCTCGCCGGCCTGCGCCTCGTACGACCAGTTCCGCGACTACGAGGAGCGCGGCGAGCGCTTCCGCGAGCTGGTCGAGGCACTCCGATGAGCCGGGCGCGTACGGAGGCGCGCGGCGCCGAGCAGCTGCTCGTGATCGTCGCGATGGCGCTGGTGGCGTTCGGCGTCGTCATGGTCTACTCCGCCTCGGCCTCGTTCACGCTGCTCGAGCACCACGCGGTGTATGCGGCGATCGGCCTGGTGGCGCTCTGGCTGCTGGCCCGCAGGGACTACCGGCACATCGCGGCGCTGGCGCCGAGCATGTTCGTGGTCGCGACGTTGCTGCTCGTGCTCGTGCTCGCGACCGGCGTGGAGCGCAACGGCGCGCAGCGCTGGCTGAGCCTGCCCGGCGGCTTCACGCTGCAGCCCTCTGAGCTCGCGAAGGTGGCGCTGTGCGTGTTCGGCGCGGCCGCGCTCGCCGGCCGGCGCGAGGCACCGCGCGACTGGCGCGAGGCGATGCGACCGGTGGGAGCCGCGGCTGCGCTGCTCTGCGGCCTGGTCGTGATCAGCGACCTTGGCTCGGCCATCTCCGTCGGCCTGGCTGCCGCAGCCGTGCTGATCGCGAGCGGCGCCGCTGCGGGTGCACTTGCCCGCCTCGGGCTGGCCGCGGCCGCGCTCGCCGGCGGCATGGTCGCCGCCGAGCCTTACCGCAGCCAGCGCCTCACGGCATTCCTGCATCCCAGCGACGTCACGGTCGCCGCGGGCTACCAGCTGCACGAGGCGCAGCTCGCGTTCGGCACGGGCGGCCTCTTCGGCGTCGGACTCGGGCAGAGCGTGACGAAGCTCAGCTATCTGCCCGAGGCGCACACCGACATGATCGTGCCGATCGTGGGCGAGGAGCTCGGCGTGATCGGCGTGTTCGGTCTGCTGATCGCGTTCGGGCTGGTGGCCTGGTGCGGGTACAGCGTCGCCCTGCGCGCCAAGGATCCGTTCGGCAAGCTGCTGGCGGCCGGATTGACGACGCTGATCGTGGGGCAGGCATTGCTCAACATCGGCGGGACGCTGGGCGTGCTGCCGTTCACGGGCGTGCCCGTGCCGCTGATCTCCTACGGCGGCACCAGTCTGATCGCGACGCTCGCCGCGATCGGTCTCGTGCTCTCGGTGGGCACGCACAGCGCGCAGTCGCTGCCGCTCCCCGAGCCGGTGCCCAAGAAGTCCCGCAAGCCCGGTCCGCGCCGCCGCACCGCTGCGCGACCACAGGCGGCAGCGCGCCCGGTCCAGGCGGGTGCTGCGCGCGCGCGGCGCCGCCGGTCGATGTGACGA
>JALYLC010000483.1 GCA_030774435.1 Actinomycetota bacterium | reverse complement strand
GCGTCCATGACCCACAGCTCGGAGCGCTGGATCTGATCGTTCTGCACGGCGCCCCAGCCCCGGTTGAAGGCGATCGACTTGCCGTCCGGCGACCACGATGCGCCGCTGCGGTCCTCGCAGGCCGGTGGCGGCACGTTCTGACAGTCCGGACCGAGACGCACCGCGCCGCTGCCATCGGCATTCATGACCCAGAGCTCACAGCGATTCAGGCAGCGTTCGAACGCGACTTTCGTCCCGTCGGGCGACCAGTCGGGCTGGTCGTCGTATGTGCCGGTCTGCGGATTCGTCAGCTGGCGCTCGCCGCTGCCGTCGGCGTTGACCGCGAAGATCGCGCGCGTCTGGCTGCTCGGGTCGATCGTTCGACCGAAGGCGATCTGACCGTTCGCGCCTGGGTAGGTGGCCTGCGCCGGCAGCGCTGCGGCGAGTGCTGCGGCGAGGGCGAGCAAGCTCGCAAATGCCAGGTTTTTCATTGCCGTCCTCCCTTTCGTGAAGTCCCGTTCCGATCGCCTCCTCGGCGACCCCTCGGGTCTGGCAGCCACGCTAGGCAGGTGCGGCGACGGGCACATCGGAGGTCGCCCTCGACCTGGCCGGAGGTCGCTGCTGGACACCCCTCGAAGCACAGCCGCACGGATGGGGATAGCCCCGGTGCGCCCGGCGCGGAGGGTGTGTACCGTCGCACCGAGATGCGCCTCGTGCGGTTCATCGCTTGCCTCGCCGCCCTGGTGACAGTGGCCGCCGGATGCCACACGTCCAGCGACAAAGCCGGCGGCTCGGCGTACACGCCCGCTGTCGTCCTGCGCCTCGCCGCCGTCAGCGGTCTTCCGCCGGCGCCGGTGCTCGCGTGGATCGACGCCGTCGAGCGCCGCTCGCGCGGGTCGATTCGCATCGATGTACTGCAGTCGTGGCGGCTCGGCGATCAACACGGCGAAGAGCACGTCCTCCGTGACCTGCGCAGCGGCCGCGTCGATCTCGCCTGGGTCGGCGTTCGCGTCTTCGACCGCGTCGGCGTGAGGAACTTTCAGCCCCTGCTCGCGCCGTTCCTGATCGACTCCTACGAGCTGGAGGCGCGCGTGTTCGCCGACCCCCTGGTTCGAAGAAGGCTCGAGCGAGCGAAGCTGCCCGGCGTCGCGGTGATCGGCGTTCTGCCGGGGCCCATGCGCCGGATCGCAGGCTTTGCTCACCCGTTCCGGGAGCCCTTGGATTTTCGGGGGCGACTCGTTGGCCTGCAAGACTCGGCGCTCGCGGATGCGGCGCTGCGCGCCCTCGGCGCCCGGCCCAGGCCTGAGGCGGGCGGACTGCCTGTGAGCGGCCTGGACGCGTACGAGCAACAGGTCGGGGCGATGCCCGGCAATGGTCTCGACCGCATGGCGAGGTACGTGACCGCGAACGCCGATCTCTGGCCGCGACCGCTTGCAATCGTGGCGAGCGCACGGGCCTTAGCCCGCCTTGAGCCGGCCCAGCGGTCGCTCTTCCGAGACGCGCTCTCCGCCGTGCTCCCACACGCCGTGCCACAGGCAGTCGCCGAGGACATCGGGGCGACCAATGCGATCTGCAGAAGCGGAATGCGCCAGGCCACGGCGTCCAAACGGCAACTCGAGCGTCTCCGTGCGGCTGTGGCACCGATCTACCGCACACTCGCGGCAGATGCGGAGACGCGGCCTGCGCTGAGGCGAATCGAATCGCTCAAGCGGACGACCGCAGCGCCCCCCGCCACGCTGTTGCCCTGCTCGGCGTTCGCGGGAGCTCGCGCCTCGGATCGCGAGACGCCCCTGGACGGCAGCTATACGCTTGCGACCTCGGCCTCTGATCTGCCCGCCGCGTCACCTCAGGCCGAGGAGTACGGCGCCTGGGAGATCGTGCTCGACCGCGGGCGGTTCCGGCTCAGCCAGGCGAGCGACGGAGCCGATTGGGTTGCCGATGGCTCGGCGCGCGTCAGCGGCGACACGTTGACCTTGACCGCCTTGGACGCGCTCGACGTCGGCCCGCACGGTGCCCCCGACGGTCTCCCGTGGCAGGCCGGTGACAGGCTGCGTTTCCGATGGCGTCGTCATGCCGCACAGCTAACGTTGCGCTCACTCGATCCGCACCCCGCGCTCCCTTCGCTCGCAATTCGCGCACTGCAGCGACGCGGCGACGCGCCGGGGCAGCAGCAGCTGGTCGATCCGGCTCCGCTCGTCGGCCGCTGGACAACAGATGTGACGGCGCGCGACATGATCGCGCATGGCGCCGACCCGACCGGCATACCGGACAACACCGGGCCCATCACCCTTGCGATCGCCGCGACAGGGTGCAGCTGGCAGCAACGGTCGCCAGACGGCCCGCACTACTCGCGCGGCCGTTGCCGCTTCGCCGGGCGTACCCTGGAGCTGGACTGGACGGCTTGGGACAGCCACTCCGCGGCCGCGCCGTACTTCTTCGAGTGGAGCGTCTTCCATGATCGCCTCACCCTTCGGCGCTCCACAGGCTTCTCACCGGAAGGTTGGGCCTTCCACCCGTGGAGGCGCGAAACGTGACCGCCGTCTGCCGGAGGGCGCAGCGTGCGCTGCTCGGTCCTGATCGTTGACGATCATCCCGCGTTCCGTAGCGCTGCTCGCGCGCTGCTCGAGTCCGAGGGCTTCGACGTCGTCGGCGAGAGCGCCGATGCCGCTGAGGCGCTCACGGACTTTGCAGCGCTTCTCCCGGCGATCGTGCTGCTCGACATCGCGCTCCCGGACGGCGACGGCTTCGCGGTCGCCGAACGCCTCGCCACGTCCGTACGTCCGCCGAAGGTGATCCTCGTCTCGAGCCGGGACGTCGCCGGATACCGCCGTCGCCTCGCGACGAGCCCGGCGATCGGCTTCATCGCGAAGGGTGACCTCTCGGGCTCCGCGCTGACCGCGCTACTCACCCGTGACTGAGCGCTCGCGCGCGCTGCCGCTCGTCGCCGCGCTGCTCGCAGTCGGGCTCGGCGTCGTCGCGGAGCTGTCGGTAGGTGCGCCGCGCGGCAAGCCGCTCGCGGCCGCGGATCTGGGTGTCGGAATCGCCTTGGTCTTGGCGGGCGCCCTCGCCTGGATGCGTCGGCCCGCGAGCCGCGTCGGCCTCTGGATGTGGGCGAGCGGCGTGGCCTGGTTCGCCGGCACGTTCGGCTGGCCGCTGGTGTTCCTCCACCGCGGGCCACTCGTGCACTTGCACCTCTCCTACCCATCCGGACGGCTGCCCACCCGCCTCACGCGCGTGGTCGTCGGCCTGGCCTACCTCGACGCGAGCATCGTCCCGCTCGCCGGCGACGATCGACTGACGATCGCCCTGAGCGCCCTGGTCGCGCTGACAGCGGCGCGCGTCTTCCTCGGCTCCGCCGGGCCGGCGCGCAAGGCTGCCAGCCCCGCGCTGCTGACCGCCCTGCTGTTCGCGAGTGTGCTCTCGCTGGGCGCCGTCCTGCGCGTGGCCGGCGTCGTCGCGGACACGGAAGTGCTCTGGACCTACGACCTGGCGATTGCCGCCATCGCGGTCGTGCTGGTCACCGATCTGCTGCGCGCGCGCTGGTCGCAGGCCGCGCTCACGGGCCTCGTGGTCGACCTCGACGAGTTCGCCGGCCCCACCACCCTGCAGGCGCGTCTCGCTCGCGCTCTGGGCGATCCTTCGCTGGTCGTTGCGAGCTGGAGCCCTCCCGCGCACGCCTACGTCGACGAGAGCGGCGCTGCCGTGCCGCTGCCGCCCGAGGGATCCTCACGCGTCGCGACCGCGATCGAGGGCGACGGGCGCGCCGTCGCCGTGATCGTCCACGACCGGGCGGTCCTCGCGGAGCCCGCGCTGCTCGCGTCGGCGGCCTCCCTGGCACGGGTCGCGCTCGCCAACGGGCACCTGCACTCGGCGGTGCAGGTC
>JALYLC010000482.1 GCA_030774435.1 Actinomycetota bacterium | reverse complement strand
ACAGGCGTACTGTGACTCGCGTCCGAATCCGGCGCAAAGCTACGCAGGCCGGTTTGCCGGCAAAGAAGCCGTTGGCAAGGCGATCGGCTTCGGCGTGGCGCGCGCGTTCGCCTGGCGCGACATCGAGATCGCCGGACGGCCGAAGCCGTCGGTGCGGCTCAGCGGCCGGGTCGCGGCGTGGGCGGAGCGTGTCGGCGCCGGCTCGATCGACCTGTCGATGACGCATTCGCGCGAACTCGCCAATGCGGTGGCCGTCGCCGAAGAATCCTGATGCTCCAGCCGCTGTACACGGCGGACGAGATGCGCGCCGCCGAGCAGGGCCATGACGTCGAGGCATTGATGGAGCAGGCGGGACGTGCGGTCGCAGACGCCGTCCTCGGCCGGTATCCCGAGGCGCGCCGGATCGCAGCGGTGTGCGGCAAGGGCGCAAACGGCGGCGACGGAAAGATCGCGCTGCGCCTCCTCGCAGAGTCCGGGCTCGAAACGAGCATGGAGCTCGACAGCGATCCGGACGTTGTCATCGATGCGCTTTTCGGGACCGGGTTTCGCGGCGAGCCGCGCCCAGACGCAGCAGCGCTGATCGAGCGCATCAACGGCGCCGGCGTTCCCGTCGTTGCAGTGGATGTCCCGTCCGGTGTCGACGCCTCGACCGGAGAGATTCCGGGCGCCGCGGTGCGCGCGGAGCTCACCGTGACCATGCACGGGCGCAAGGTCGGGCTCGTCGTCGCTCCGGGTCGCTTCCACGCCGGCGAGGTCGAGGTGGCGGATATCGGGCTCGAGCAGGCAGAAACAGAGCATCGCGTCGCGACCGAAGAGATCCTCCGGCTCGTGCCGCGCAGGAGCGAGGGCAACACGAAGTACACCGCAGGGTCGGTACTGGTCGTCGGCGGCTCGCCGGGGATGACGGGCGCCGTCTGCCTTGCCGCCGAAGCGGCTTTCCGGGCCGATGCGGGCTATGTCGCGGTCGCTGTGCCAGAAGCTTCGCTGCCCGTGATCGAGACGCTGCTGGTCGAGGCGGTCAAGGCGCCGCGCGAACGGGTGGATGAGCTCGCCAAGCGGGCATCGGCCTTTGCCATCGGGCCGGGGCTCGGTCGCGGGGACGAGGAGCGTGCGCTTGTACGCCGGCTGCTTGCGAATCTGGCGCTGCCCGCGGTCGTCGACGCCGACGCCCTCTTCGAGCTCGAGGCGGCCGACTGGCCGGCTCCCCGCATCCTCACTCCGCATGCGGGCGAGCTCGGCCGCTTACTCGGCGAGGAATCGGCCTGGGTGGATGAGCACCGGCTCGAAGCGGTGCATCGCGCAGTCGACCTCTACGGCTGCGTCGTCTTGCTCAAAGGCCCGGGGACGCTGGTCGCCGCGCCCGGAGAAGGGGTGCTGATGTGCGACGCAGGCACGCCCGCGTTGGCGACGGCCGGAACCGGCGACGTGCTCACCGGTGTGATCGCGGCGTTCCTGGCGAAAGGAATGGATGCGCGCCTCGCCGCGGCCGCCGGCGCGGTTGCGCACGGCCGTGCCGCCGAGCTTGCGCCGCACCAGGTCGGCATGGTCGCGTCCGACGTGATCGACTCCCTACCTCTCGCACTGAGCTGATGCAACGCTCTGAGATAACGATCGATCTCGGCGCACTGAGACGCAACGTGCGCACGCTGCTGCGGGCGCTCGGCGGTGTCCGGCTCTGGGCCGTCGTCAAGGCAGAAGGCTACGGCCACGGCGCGACCGACGTCGCCGGCGCGGCGCTCGGCGCGGGCGCGACGGCGCTCTGCGTGGCGACCATCCCCGAAGGTCTCGCCCTACGCAACGAGTACCGCACCGAGCGGATCGTCGTCATGGGCCCCGCGGGCTCGAACCGTGAGGTCGCGCTCGCCCGCGACGCGGGGCTCGAGCTCGTGATTGCAGACGGTGAGATACCGGAGGGCCTCCGCGTGCACCTGAAGCTCGACACGGGCATGGCCGCTACGGCCTCTCCGAGCTACCGTCGCCCCCGGCCGAGGTCGTGGGATTGATGACGCACCTGGCGACTGCCGATAGCGATGTCGCGTTTGCCCGCGCGCAGCTCGAGCGATTCCAGGCGTCGACGGAGCAGTACAGCCACCTGACGCGCCATGCGGCGAACAGCGCGGCAGCGCTGCGACTGCCAGAGTCACACTTCGACGCGGCCCGCTGC
>JALYLC010000481.1 GCA_030774435.1 Actinomycetota bacterium | reverse complement strand
CCCGCGCACAGCCTGGACGCCCGCGCCCGCAGGCGCGGCGGGCGCAGAGATCACGGCGGGCTCGTGATCGTGCTCCATGAGGGCAGGGCCTAGGCGCGCACCAGCATGGCCGTTGGCTGCGGGTGCTCGGGAAGACGCAGCATGGGCCGCGAGTATAGAAGCTGCAGGCCGATGATCGCGGACGCCGGACGAGCAGCCCGAGGACGCGAGCGCTCCGTTTGGCCGCACCCAGTCTCGTTCCTCGTTTGCCGCGGCTCCGCTCGTCGCTCGCGATCCGCGCAGCCGTGGGGCAGCCGGGGTAGACCGGGCGACCTGCACGGAGGCAGCATCCCCAGCAAAGCGGGAACTCCTCCCCGAGCAAAAGGGTCGAACATGGTCAGCCGTGCGTGCATGACAGTTTGCGTGGCGCTCCTCGTGGTCGCCCTCGTCGCCAGCGCTGCGTCCGCAAGCTCGAGCTTGACGAAACCGCAGTACATCAAGCAGGCCGATGCGATCTGCGCCAAAGCCATCGCCCAGACCAGGGCTTTGGGCCGGGCGGGCACCATGGCCTCGGTAGCATCCAAGGGGCCGCATTGGTTGACGATCGACAATGCGACGCTGAAGGCGCTGCACGCGCTTCGGGCCCCGTCCGCAGATGCCGCGTCGATCAAGGTGCTCCTGGCAGGTGCCCAGGCAGCCGTGACAGAGACGGCGAACGCCGTGAAGGCCGCCAGGGCGCGCACGGTCGCAGCGTTTCTCGCGCATGCGAAGCAGTCGGCCAAGCTCACCAGGCACTGGCAGGCGGTCGCGCAGGCGTTCGGGTTCAAGACGTGCACTCATTGGGGCGACTGATCAAACCCGCACAGGGCGAGCGAGCGCCTTGCGGACCACAATGGGGAGTGCGGGTGTTGCCCACGCCAGCCCGACCGCGCCGGACACAACCCTAGGCGTCGATCACGGCGAAGACCTCGAGGAACCCCACGAGCGCCTGCGACTTGTCAGTCATCTTCTGGTCTTGGACGACGTACAGGAGCAGGATGTTGTCGAAACGCGACGCAAATATCCATGTGCTGCCCTGGACGTGAGACAGCGTCTTCTCGCGGCGTAGTGCCACATCACAGGCACGAGACGACGACACGAGGATCGTGTAGGCGTCGGCCCTTCGCCGAGGGAGCAGTTGGGGACAGACACCGGCGTAAAGATGGGTCGTTCGCTCGACCTTGAGCCCGTCCTGCCGTAGGGCTGCGGCAAGGCGTCCGATGGCGTGGCGCTCGGCATCGTCCCGCTCCGTCACCTTCGGCCATGGGGCCGACGCCAATGCAGGCGCAGCGACGAGGACCAGCGCGAGCAGGATTGCGACGACGGGGAGGCGTCTCATGCGACGTCACGATAGTGCCGATCGTCGCGAGCCCCCAACTCTTCGCGATCCGAGCCGGGAAGGTTCACGCGACCGGTGGCGCGCTCGAACGGCCGCATCCCCCAGAATGCCGGCATGCGAGCTGCTCGCCTCACGGTCGCCGGAAGCCAACCTCGCTTCGAGCTCCATGAACTCGCGGAGCTGACGCCCGCCGCCGGCGAGGTCGTCGTCGAGCTCATCACGGCCGCGCTCAATCGCCGCGACTGGTGGCTCTGGAGGGCGCCGAGCACACCCGTCCCGGTGACGCTCGGCTCGGACGGTGCGGGGCGCGTGGCGCTGGTGGGCGACGGCGTCCACGGATTCTCGCCGGGCGATGACGTGGTGATCGACCCTACGCTCGGCTGGGGCGACGACGAAAGCTCGGGCGCGGAGACATTCGACATCCTCGGATCGCCGACGCAGGGGACATTCGCGGAGCGCGTGGTCGTGCCCGCGATCAACGTGCACGCGAAGCCCGCTCCGTTGAGCTGGGAGGAGGCGGCTGCCTTTCCCCTGGCAGGGCTCACGGCCTGGCGGGCGGTCGTCACCTGTGCGCGCGCGGCGCCTGGACGGCGCGTGCTGATCACGGGTGGCGGCTCGGGCGTGTCGACGTTCTGCGTGCAGATCGCGCACGCGCTCGGTGCGGAGGTTTGGGTGACCTCGGGCGACGATGCGAAGATCGCGCGCTGCATCGAGCTCGGGGCGCGTGGGGGCTTCCGCTATGACGATCCGGAATGGCCTGCGCAGGTTCTGGCGGCGACGGGCGGCGCGGGCGTGCACGCCGTGGTCGACTCCTTTGGCGGGGAGGGCTGGGCGAAGGCGCTCGACGCGCTCGTTCGTGGCGGCGTGCTCGTCAACTACGGCGACACAGGCGGCGACGAGGCCACGATCCCCGTCGCCGGCATCTACTGGGAGTGGCGCTCGCTCATAGGCACGACGATGGGCAGCCCGCGCGAGTTCCGTGCGCTCTGCGACCATGTCGCGACCGCGGCCTGGCGGCCCGCGATCGACTCGGTGCACGCGCTCGAGGACATCAGCGCGGCCGCCGACCGGCTGACCGCGCCGTCGCGCTTCGGCAAGGTCGTGCTTCGCATTTCTTAGACGTACTAACAGAATGAGCGTGAGTGGTCGGGGGAGACCTCCGAACGCCACGCTCATTTTGTTGGTACGTCTTAGGGCGGAGCGCCCGCCCGCTCAACTCGCCAGGCCCCCCAGCAGTGCGCTGATTGCGGCAATGATTGCACCGCCGAGCGTCACGGACGCGAGCGAGCGCCCAAACCCCGTCTCGAAGAAGCGCGACCGGATCCATGCCAACGCCAGCAGCTCGACCGTGACCGTGATCACGGCGGCGATCAGTGCTGCCCGGTACTGCGGGATCAGAAAGGGCAACGTGTGCAGGATCCCACCGGCGAACGTGCCCGCGCCGGTGATGGCGCCGCGCCGGTAGGGGTTGCCTCGACCTGTCAGATCTCCCGTATCCGAGAGACCCTCGGAGAACGCCATGCTCACGCCCGCTCCGATCGCCGTTGCCAGCCCGGCGAAGAACGCATAGCGGGGCTGGTGGGTGGCCAGGGCGACGGCGAAGATCGGAGCCAGGGTCGAAAGAGAGCCGTCGATCAACCCTGCCATCGCGGGCTGCACGCGTTGAAGGAGAACTGACCGCTCTACCGCGGCATGCGAAGCCATCATCGTCACCTCTGTCGTGTGGACTGGACCGTCCCAAGAATTGCGGCACGACGCGCACGTGTCGTCACGGCCTGCGGTCGTTCCGACTGCCGGTCGGCTGGAACGCGTTGCTTAGCGCTAGCGGGCGTCTTCGTCCGTTCGCCTGGGACATTCCTGCCAGCTTCAATGCGCTCTGGCGTTCGGCTTGCGAGCATCGAGCGAATGCCAGTCCGCGTTCTCATCGTCGACGACAACCGTGGCTTTCTCGAGGCTGCTCGCGTTCTGCTCGAGCGGGAGTGCCTGTCTGTCGTCGGCGTGGCATCCAGTGCGGATGAGGCCGTCAGGCAAGATCAGAAACTTCGGCCGGAAGTCGCGCTGGTCGACATCACCCTTGGGGCCGAGAGCGGCTTCGAGCTTGCTCGCCGCTTGCGCGAGAATGACCGCGACGGCAGGTTGACGGTGATCCTCGTCTCGACGCACGCGGAAGCCGA
>JALYLC010000480.1 GCA_030774435.1 Actinomycetota bacterium | reverse complement strand
CGCGACGTCCGCGCCGAGCACTACCGCGCATTCCGGCGCTAAAGAAGCTCTGCATGCCCGTGAGCTCAGCGAACCAGGAACGTGCGCGCCTCCTGGGCCGTGAGAGCACGCGTGACGCGCGCCTTTGCAAGCGCGAGCAAGGCCGCGCGGTCGCCGCAGGCCGTGCACGTGTCCCAGACGCGGATGACCCGCGCGGCGTCATTGGTCACGAGCTCGCGACCGTCAGAGCTGAACGCCAGGTTGTAAACCGAATCGGGGTGGTCGAGGATGCGCACCAGCCGCAGGGTGTGGGCATCCCAGACCCGCGCGGTGTGATCGAGGCTGGCGCTGGCGAGGTAGCGGCCGTCAGGGCTGTAGGCGACATTCGTGACGCCTCTGGTGTGATCGGTCAGCACCGCCACGACGTGCCCGGTGCGTACGTCGGCGATCGTGATCGTGCTGTTCCACGATGCGATGGCGATCCGCGTCGCGTCGGGGCTGAACGCGATGTCGGCGAGCTCGCCGCCGATCGAGAGCGGGCGGCCGACCTGCCTGCCGCTCGCCAGGTTCCAGACGTAGACCTGCCCGCAGAAGCTGCCCGCGGCGAGCAGCTTGCCATCGGGGCTGAAGGGCTGGCTCTTCCAGCCGATGCCGCAGGCTGTCGTCCCGAGCCGCCTGGACTTGCCCGTGCGAACGTCGACCACGACCATTTCCGGCTGCGGCCTCTTGGGCCGTGCGCCGGGCGGTGGTTTCGTCGACGGGGGTTTCGTCGGCGGCCCGGCGACGGCCGTACCCTCCGGCGGTATCCCCATCGCGATACTCGAGCCGCCGGGGCTGAAGACCGGCTCGCCGCCGAATGGCGTCGTCAGCGGGGGCACGGTCGTGACACGCCGCTTCGCGACGTTCCAGATCTGGATCGGTGCCTTCGGCAGGCCGCGAGGCAATGGGATGATCGCGGCGAGGCGCCCGTCGCCACTGAGAAAGACGGCGTTGACTACGTTCGTCGGCGAGATCTCGAGCGGCTTCCCGGGGCGCGCCGCCGGGTTCGACCACGTCTGTACGACGAACGTGTGTCGTGCTCTGTCGTCCTTCGCGACGATGGCCTCGACGCCGCCGGCGAGGGTCGCGAGGCCGGCGACGGCGCCGCCGGCGAGGATCGACTGCTGCTCCTGACCTCTGGCTCGCCACACCCGGGTCGTGCCATCGGTCGACGCGGTGGCGACAATCCGGCCGTCGGGGCTGAACGCGACCTGGTTGATCGCTGCCGTCTGACCGAGGTAGGACGCGATCGGCTGACCGGTCTGCACGGACACGAGCCCCGCGGTGCCATCGGCACCGCCGAATGCGACGGCCGATCCATCCGGCCGGAAGGCGACGGCGGTCGCGTCGACGCCCGGCAACGTTGCGAGCGTCCGGTCGCCCGCGAGCGTATGCGCGTCGAGCAACACGATCCTGCCGTTTCCGAACGGCAACAGCGTCTGCGCCACCGCGACGTGCTCTCCGTCCGGCGCGAAGGCGACGTCAGCGACGGCAACGTGTGCGTACGTACGCATGCGCAGCGTCCGCCCGCTCGCGACATCCAGGACGAGCAGCCCAGGCGTCGTCGGCGAGACCACTTCCAGGCCGACCACGAGGCGCTTTCCGTCCGCGCTGAAGGCCAACGCGTAGGCGGGTGCGCCGCCCGCCGCCGGCGGAAAGCGCAGAACACGCGTGCGCCGGGTGCGCACGTTCCACAGGGTCACGCTCCCGTTGTTCGCGATTGCGAGCAGCGGCGCGTTCGGGCTGAAGGCGATGCGCATCCGCCCCTGAGGGTGCGGGGCTACGCCGCGGATCGCGCCTGTCGCAGGGTCGATGATCAGCAGCCCGCGATCGCTCGTCGCCGCGAGCAAGGAGCCGTCGGAGTTGTACGCGACCGTTCCGCCGAAGTGGCCGACGCGGATCCTGCGCGTCACACGGCCGGTACGCCCATCGGCGAGGACGACCGACCCGTCGCAGAGACCTTCGGCGAGTTGGCGACCGTCCGGACGGAACGCGATCCCGGGCGCCGTGAAATTGACGAAGCCACACGATTGGATCCCCGCATCGGGAAGGCGGTACCGGATGGTCGAGGCATCGAGCGCACGCCGCAGCGCGAAGAAGGCTTCCGGCGTCGCGGCATCGTGCAAGGCGGAGACGGCGAGCAAGATCGAGCGCTCGGGATCGACGGCGAGTTGCGTTTGGCTCTCGGCCGCGAGCGCCTGCGACTTGGCCGTGTTGCGCGCATTGATCGCCTGGTTGCGCGAGATCAGGGCAAAGACCAACAACCCGAGCGCGACGGCGGCTACGAGCAGGCTCGCACCCATCAGCGCACGCTGCCTCCGCGAAGCCGCCATCCGGCTGGCGACCACGTATTCCGTCTGCAGCGGGATGGGCTGCGGCTCCTTGTCCGCCGCCGAAGCGAGCCACTGCTCGGCTGCCGCAAGCTCAGAGCCGCGCAGCAGGAAACTGCGGTCGCGGTTCTCGCCCTCCCATTCGAGCGCCTTCAAGAGCCAGCGAGTGTGCTCCTTCGCCCACGCCAGATCGGTGTCGAGCGCACCTACGAGGCGCTCGACGGCGAGCTCGAACTGGTCGCCATCGCCCGCCGGAATCCAGTTGCGCACTCGGATTCCCTCGGGGATCTGATCGTCCGGTACCGCGCGCAACAGTACCGGCACGATCCGTTTGTTCAGCTCGAGCGCGTGAGCGACCTCCTGCTCGCAGAAGCGCGAGGAAACCGAGTCCGGGCTGATCACGAACACGAACCCGTCGCTGCCCTCCACCGCACTTCGAAGTGCAGTCGGAAAGACCTCGGCGTCGCGGATGCCGGCGACGTCGACCCACACGTCCTTGCCGCGTGATTCGAGCCGCTCGACGAGCTGGCGGACGAACGCATCGTCGCGCCGCGAATAGGAGACGAAGACGTCCGCCACGCGCCCTCCTGGACGGCGCCCGAGTCTAGTCCTACAGTCGCAGGATGTCCATGGCCACGGCGACAGACGACGACGCGCCGACGCACTCGCCGTCGGAGTGGCTCGAGGCAGTCGTCGACGCGGAGCGCCGCGCCGAGCTGCTCAGCGCCTGCGACATCGCCGACCAGGGCCTCGACGAGCATCCAGGCGACATCCCTCTCCAGCATCGTGCGGTGCTGGCGCTGGCGCGCGCCGGCTCGACCGAGCAGGCTGCGCGGCGGTTCGAGCAGTACGGGCTCGCCGGCGTCGAGAGCGAGGACGTGCGCGCGCTGGAGGCCAGGATCGCGAAGGACATCGCGCTCGCGGCGGACGGCGAGGAGCGGCGCCTCCACGCGGCGCAGTCGGCGGGCCTCTACGAGGCGATCTTCGACGATACGGACGGCTACTACCCGGGGATCAACGCCGCGACGCTACGTCTGGTCGGCGGCGATCTGGACGGCGCGCGCCGGCTTGCGCGGCAAGTGCTCGAGATCGTGCTCGGCCGCCATGACGACGGCTACTACGGCGCCGCGACCGAGGCGGAGGCGCACCTCCTGCTCGACGACGTTCCGCGCGCGGGCGCTGCCCTCACCCGGGCCGCGACGCTCCACGGAGGCGACTACGGGGCAGTCGCGACCACGCGTCGCCAGCTTCGCCTCGTCTGCGAGCAGCGCGGCATCGACCACGAGGTCCTCGACCGGCTCGCCGGGCCACGCGTGATCCATTACTGCGGCCAGCGACTCGGCGACGGGGGACCGGTGTCCCCGGCGCTGGAGCAGGAAGTCGCGAGGGCGATCGAGGAAGAGATCGATCGGCAGCAGCCCGGCTACGCGTACGGCTCGCTCGGCAGCGGCGCCGACATCCTCTTCGCCGAGGCGCTCCTCGCACGCGGCGTCGAGGTACGCGTCGTTCTGCCCTTTGCCCGCGACGAGTTCGTGCAGGCCTTCGTGGCAGATGCCGGTGCCGAATGGAGCGAGCGGTTCCAGCGCTGCATCGCCGCTGCCGCCGAAGTCCGCTACGCCACCGACGACGCCTTCCTCGGCGACGACGTGCTCTTCCGCTATGGAGCCGAGCTCGCGATGGGCCTCGCCCTGCTGCGTGGCCGCTTTCTCGATGCAGACGTGCATCAGATCGCCGTCTGGGACGGGTTGCCGGCACCCGGCGCGGCCGGCACCGCGATCGACATCGCCACCTGGAGCGGCCGCGGCCACACGACAACGGTGTTGACACCCGACGCCCTGCGTCGTCCACCCGGGCCCGCAGCGCGAGCCTCGGCGAGCGACGAATCCGGGAGGCGCGTCGTCCGCGCGCTGCTGTTCGCGGACATCAAAGGCTTCTCGAAGCTGGTCGACGCGCAGCTCCCCCGCTTCACCCGCCATGTCCTGGGAGCCGTAGCCGACGTGCTCGCCCGGCACGATGCCCACGTCTGCTATCGCAACACCTGGGGAGACGGGCTCTACGTCGTACTGACGGGCGCCGAGGAGGCAGCCGCCTGTGCCCTGGAACTGCAGGATGCGGTGGCCGGCATCGATCTCGCCGCCCGCGGCCTGCCCGACCATCTTGCGCTTCGCCTCGGCAGCCACCTGGGGCCCGTGTTCCCCGTCCACGATCCCGTGCTCGGGAGGGACTCGTTCATGGGATCCCACGTCAGCAGAACCGCCCGTATCGAACCCGTCACGCCGCCGGGTGCCGTCTTCGTCACCGAGCCGTTCGCTGCCGCCCTCGAGCTCGCCGGCAGCTCATTCGCGTGTGACTACGTCGGACACCTGCCCGCCGCGAAGCAGTTCGGCCGACTTCGCATGTACCGGTTGCGCCGGCCGGCCGCCAAGCGCGACAGCACATGAAAGTCATCGTGATCGGTGCAGGCGTGGTCGGGCTGACCACGGCATACGAACTCTGCAAAGACGGCCATGAGGTATCCGTGGTCGAGCGGCACGAGGGCGCCGCCGATGAGACGAGCTTCGGCAACGCCGGCCTGATCGCGCCCGGTCACTCCTACACCTGGGCCTCGCCGAGGGCGCCGAAGATCCTCGTCAAGTCACTCTTTCGCCGCGACCAGGCGCTGCGCTTCTCGTCACCGCGATTTCCCCACCAAGCGAAACGTCCGAAATCGCTGCGCGTACCGCCGCAACCCTGATGCCGCTTGCCGTGCGC
>JALYLC010000479.1 GCA_030774435.1 Actinomycetota bacterium | reverse complement strand
AGCTGGCCCACAGCGGGGCGCGCAGCACGACCTGACTTCCGAGGGCGGAACCAAACCCCGGAGGTCGACATGCCCCACAGCGATCAGACTCTTGCCCGCGCGGATACCCTGCCGCCTGCCTTCGCCTGCACGGCGACGCACGGTGGCGTGGACGCCGCCTGGGTCCACGTAGTCGGCGAGCTGGACATCGCGACGGCACCAGAGCTCGCGCGGACACTGCACGAGTCTCACCAGCGGGCGCACCTCACCGTGCTCGACCTGCGCGAGCTCGCCTTCATGGACAGTGCCGGCGTGCACGCCATCGTCAACGCCAGCCTCCGCGCCCGCAAGGACGGCCGCCGCCTGGTTCTCGTGCGCGGCCGCCCCGAGATCTACCGCATGTTCACGCTGACCGGCAGCACCGCCGATGTCGACATCGGCGACCTCGACCCGGTGCCGCCGCCCGTCGAAGCGCTTCAGCGCTCGCTCGTCTCCCAGAGTCTGCTCAGGACCGGTGGGACGGCGCGCCATCGCGGGGCTTCTCACTGATAACGAAGCGTCCGCTCGAACCGCGGGCCGCGTTCCGCCCAGCGGCGGTGATCCTGTAACGAGTCGACTCGTTCCAGCGCGTTTCGATCAACCCATGCGTGGGCGATCGGCAACGCGAACTGTCGATCTCGGCCGACTCCGTGATCTCGCGCAGCGCCATGGATCCGCGCTCGATCAGCTCCTGAAGCGCGCGGCGTTCCCGCTGGATGCATCGGCGGCTCCCAACCAGCCGCCCGAGCGAGCATGAGGCCAAGGAGAGTCCGACCACAGCAGCATACGCGGGCTCAGCTCGCGCGACCTGCTCGTGCTGCCGGGGGTGAGTCGCCCCGTTGGGGCCCATGCGGATGACCGGGCCGCGACTCGGGTGTAGGGTCATACCCGCCCGCCCCGCTGCTGGGCGGGCCGCGACGGTGCTCACGCCGCGTTGCGCCGGTCGCACCGCGGCCAAGCCACTCCGCGACCAGAGGCTGGTGGCAGGATGAGATCCAAAATCGTCACTCTCGTCTATTTCGTCGTCGGGGTGCTCGTCGCCGCCTCACATCACTACTTCGCGCACGCAGCACCCTCAAGCCCCTCCTGTCAGCCCTGCTGGCCGTCGTCCTTTGGCCGCTCCTGCTCCTCGGCATCAGCCTCCACATCAAGTAGTTCGGCGCTGGCATCGACCGCAGCGCCTGCGGCGAACGCCGTCCTATAGGTGCGGAACGGGTGCACCGCGGAAAGCGGTCAGTGGGATATCACCATCGCCCGAGCGAGCGACGCAGCACCGACCACGCCCGAATCATCCACCTCCCGACGCGGCCTGATCGCGCGGGACGGCAGCAGGTGAGCGCTCACTAAGTTGGGCGATCAAAAGGGGGGAGGGCAGCGCCGAAGCGCTGCCCTCCCGGACGGGAACTGCGCGTCGAATCGCCGCGCCCGCGACGCGCTGAACAAACGCGTGCTTCCCCTCGTGCGCATCCTGGCTCGACGCTACCGGCGCGGGTGAACCGTCGAGCTCTTCGGCAGAGGCGACACAACCGACTGAAGCGACGTCGAGCACCCAGGCAATTCATGACTAGCCGCCGTCGATGCCGTCGGCCTCCGCACATGACGCGTGCCACAGTGACTCGAGGGGGGCCGGAACGTGTGGCAGCCAGAGCCACCCAGTCCGCTCGGCCCCGACCTCGGGTGCGAAGCGCCAGATCGGCTCGTAGACGCCGATTGGCTTACCACAGCCGGGGCATGACGAATGCTCGCGCCCTCGCGGCCGTTGCATTCGTCTAGCGTCGACCCGCAGACCCATCCAGTCATCCGTAAATCGCCGCGCCCGCCCGGCGCAGACCACGGTGGACACGAGCAGGCGACACGCGTGACGCCGCCCCGCCCTCCTTCCGGAAATCGCGCATTGCGATAGCGAGCTGACGGTCGGCGATGACGCTCGCTCGTCGTCGAAGAGCGGGCGTTCATGTGACGCCGACTTCGCTTCCGCAAATCGCGCGTTGCGGTAGCGAGCCGACGCTTGGTCACGTGCCCTTCGGGTCGCTCCGAAGCCGCAGGCCTTCGAGGCCGTCCGTGGTCTAGGTTCAGCGCCGAGAGGCCACGATCGGGGGACGATGCGGTTCGGACGGACGGCGCTGCTGGTGCTAGTCGCGGTGTTTGCGTGCGTTCCGCCGGCCGTTCCGCATCAGGACTCAGATGGGCTGCTGGTCATCGGCCACCGCGGCGCCGCTGGTTACCTGCCTGATCACACACTGGAGGGCTACGCGCTGGCGATCAGGCTTGGCGCGGACTATGTGGAGCCCGACCTCGTCTCCACCAAGGATGGCAAGCTGATCGTCCGCCACGAGCCGAACATCAGGGCGACGACCGACGTGAGCGCACACCCCGAGTTCCTGTCGCGCAAGCGCACGGCGACCGTGGACGGCGTGGCGGAGAAGGGCTGGTTCGCCTCGGACTTCACGCTGCGGGAGATCAAGACCCTCCGTGCGATCCAGCCACTCGCGGAGCGCCCGCAGCAGTTCAACGGCAGGTTCGAGATCCCGACGTTCCAGGAGGTCATCGACCTCGTCCAGCGCGAGTCCAAGCGCCGGCACCGGACCGTCGGCATCTACCCGGAGACCAAGCATCCGACCTACCACCGCAGCCTCGGGCTGCCGCTCGAAGGCAAGCTGGTGGCCGCGCTGGACCGGGCCGGCCTGAACGGTCGCCGCTCGCCGGTGTTCATCCAGTCCTACGAGCCGTCCAGCCTGCGGCGGCTCAACCGGATGACGGACGTGCGCCTGGTGCAGCTCGTTGACGCCAACGACGTCAATCCGGACGGCTCGCTCGACTACAGCCCGCCCTTCGACCGTCCGTACGACTGGACGGCGTCCGGCGACAAGGGCCTGACTTCGCGCACGTTTGACTTCTTCGCCACCAACGCGGGCCTGGACGAGATCGCGACCAACGCCGACGGCATTAGTCCCTGGAAGCGCTACATCGTTAGCAGCGCCGCCGTGGACTCCAACCACGAC
>JALYLC010000478.1 GCA_030774435.1 Actinomycetota bacterium | reverse complement strand
AACGACCACATCGTGGCCGACGTGCCGGTGGCCCAGTCGATCCTGGGTCACACCTCGTGCATCTCCGAGCAGGACTTCTACCTCTACGGCAATCTCGATCTCGGGCTCTCGACCTACGACTCGCACTCCGACGGCAGCGGCGTCTGCTTCTCGTCCTCGCGCCGGCCGATCATGAACATGCGGCCGGACTTCCGCCACGCCACCGGGTCGGTCTGGCAGTTCCCCGCCGACCTGCACCTCGTCGACTGGCTCGACGAGAAGGGCTACTCCTACGACGTCGTGACCGACCTCGAGCTGCACTACGAGGGGCGCGCGCTGCTCGACCGCTACCAGGTCGTGCTCACGGGCTCGCACCCCGAGTACTACTCGGAGCGCATGCTGAACGCCTGGGAGCAGTACCTCGCGGACGGCGGCCGGGCCATGTACCTGGGCTCGAACGGCTTCTACTGGGTGACCTCGTGGCACCCCGAGAAGCCCTGGATGATCGAGGTGCGGAAGTGCGAGCAGGGCTCGCGCGCCTGGCAGGCGAAGCCCGGTGAGTACTACCACGCGACGAGCGGCGAGCGCGGCGGCCTGTGGCGCACGCGCGCGCGGGCCCCACAGAAGCTCTTCGGCGTCGGCTTCACGTCCGAGGGCTTCGATCGCTGCTGCGGCTTCCACCAGATGTCCGACGCCGCCGATGAGCGTGCCGGATTCATCATGGCGGGGATCGGACGGGACGAGGTGATCGGCGATTTCGGCCTCGCCGGCGGCGGCGCGGCCGGCTACGAGATCGACCGCTACGAGCTCGCGCTCGGCACGCCCCCGAACGCCCTGCTGCTCGCTGCGAGCCTCGACCATTCCGTCAACTACCCGCACGTGAGCGAGGAGATCTTCTTCAACTACCCCGGGCTCGACGGCACGAACGACTTCATGGTGCGCGCCGATCTCGTCTACTTCACGACCCGGAACGGCGGTGCCGTGTTCTCGACGAGCTCGATCTCGTGGTGCGGCAGCCTCTCGCACAACGGCTACGACAACAACGTCTCGCGGATGATGGAGAACGTGCTGAACCGCTTTGCCGACGAGGCGGCGCTTCCGTCGCTGGAGTAATAGGGCCTATCTCGCGGCCCCGGCCGCGCGTCATACTCGCTAGGAATGACCCCGGCAATCGCGAGCATCGCCCGAGTGGCGCAGGCTGCATCTGAGCCGCTGCCTGCGGCCGAGCGTGCAAGCGAGGTGCTCGAGGCCCTCCGCCTCGTCGCTCCCTACGACTGCGCGGAGCTGTCGTCCTGGAACCCCGTCACCGGAAGCCACTCGCCGCTCGCCAGCGCCGGCTACGACGCCCGGCTGCTCGAATGGCTCAACGGGAGCGAGCGGGTGAGCGAGATGGACGACATCGACGTGCGCACGAGCGGACAGCCGATGCGCCTGAGCGACCTGCCGGCGCACGGGCTCACGGCACGCACCGTGTGGGAGTTCCTGCTGCCGGCGGGCTTCCGCGACGGGCTGACGATCGGCCTGCGCACCGGCGACGGCCGCTACGTCGGCGTGCTCGACCTGAGCTCGTGCGACCCGCGGCATCCGAGCGACCTCGAGCGCGAGGCGATCACGCTGCTGGCAGGCACGCTCGCGAACGTCGTCGATCACACGCGCACTGTGCGCCTGCTTGCCAGCATGCTGGAACCCGGCAGCTCGGCCGTGACGCTGAGGGACGGCCGGACGCAGCCGCTCGATGGCTTTTCGCCCGGACCCGTGCTCGCGGACGGCCATCCCGCCCTGCTCGCCGCGCGCCAGTTTGCGCGATCCGGGCGGGCACAGAACTTCCTCGCTCTCGGCGCCGACGAGCGCGCCTGGTTCCGCGTGCGGCTCTACCGCTGCGAGCTCGACGACGCGTGGGTCGTCGCTGCCTCCCCCACGACACGGCCGTACGAGCTCACGCACCGCGAGGTGCAGGTGCTGACGCTGCTCGCGGCCGGCCGCTCGAACCCCGAGATCGCGGTCACGCTCGTCGTCAGCCCGCGCACGATCAGCTCCCACGTCGAGCACATCCTCGAGAAGCTCGGCGTCCCGACCCGCGCCGGAGCGGCCGCCCTCGCGGCTTCCGAGGGACTCCTGCTGCCGGCCGCCTGATTCAGGCGATGTGCTCGACCAGCGCGGCGGCCTGATCGATCAGCGCGGCCTGGTGAGGTTGCAGTTCCTGCCCCGCGTTGCCGGCGATCAGGGGCAGGTAGGGATCGTCGACCGCGGTCCGGATGCCGCTCATCTGCTCGAGCACGGCAAGGCCGCAGAAGGGCACCACCGACGGCGAATAGCCGCCCTCGTGCGACATCACTAGACGGCCGTCACAGCACTCGCCCGCCACGTCCATGACGATGCGCGTGAGCTCGCGATAGCTCTCGGAATGCAACAGCTGGCGCCCGAGCGGATCCATGCCGCTGGCGTCGAATCCGCTCGCGATCACGACCAGCTCGGGTCGGAATGCCAGGAGCGCCGGAACCACCACGCGCTCGAACGACGACAGGTAGGCGCCGTGGCCCGACCCGGGCGGGAGCGGGATGTTGATGTTGTAGCCCGCGCCCGCCCCACTCCCGGTGTCGCTGATCGGCCCGGAGCCAGGGGGGAAGCAGTTGTCCTGGTGCAGCGAGATCGTGAGCACGCGCGGGTCGTCGTAGAACGCCGCCTGCGTGCCGTTGCCGTGGTGCACGTCCCAGTCCACGACGGCGACGCGGGCGAGCCCGCGGGCCTGCCGTGCGTGGTGCACGGCGATCGCGATGTTGCCGAGCAGGCAGAACCCCATGCCCGAGTCGGGGATCGCGTGGTGCCCGGGCGGCCGCACGAGCGCATAGCAGTTGTCGACGGCGCCATCGAGCACCGCATCGATCGCGGCGATCGTCCCGCCGGCCGACCGCAGGGCGATCTCGAACGAGCCCGGCCCGAAGGCCGTCAGAAAGCCCGCGTCGCCACCGTTGTCATCCGAGAGCGCCTGGATCTTGTCGACATAGGCGCGCGAGTGGAAGCGGCAGGCCTCGTCGATCGTCGCGTCGCGAGGCTCGACGTCGACGAGTTGCTCGAGCAGGCCGCCGGCATCGAGCAGGTTGCGGATACGGCGCTTGGTGTCCGGGTTCTCGGAGTGGACGTGCGGCTCGATCCACCCCCCGGCCGGCAGCGGGCCGCCCGCGTGCCGCGTGTCGTGCCACATGTAGCGCTCGTGCCAGACAAGACCCGTGGGCATCGCTTCTCCCTCTCGTGGGAGCGCCTGCATAAATCGGGGTCTGACCCCAATTTATGCAACGCACCAGGAGCAGAGGATCACGCACCCGCCGAGTTCGCGCAATCGGTCAGATGACCGATTCCCCGAAGCCCGCTTGACCGCGGCGACTGCGGCGTGGTACCTACGCTGATCGGGCGAACGACGGGGGGCATGATGGAGCGGTTGCGGATCGGCGTGATCGGCCTCGGCTGGTTCGGGGAGATCCACTGCGAGACGATCGTGGGCGTCCCGAACCTCGAGCTCGCCGCGCTCTGCACGCGCACGCCCGAGCGGCTGGACGCGATGGCGGCCAAGTTCGGCGTGCCCAAGACCTCTCGCGACTATCACGACCTGCTCGCCGACCCCGAGATCGACGCGGTCTCCATCGTCACGATGTGGGATCAACACACCGAACCGGCGATCGCTGCGCTGGCGGCCGGAAAGCACGTCTTCCTGGAGAAGCCGATGGCGTCGACGGTCAGCGACTGCCAGGCGATCCTCGCCGCGGCGGCGCGGGCGCAGGGCATTCTGCTGGTCGGCCACATCTGCCGCTTCAACCCGCGCTACCGCATGGCCAAGCAGGCGATCGAGAACGGGGCGATCGGGCGGATCGTCTCGCTCAGCTCGCGTCGCAACATCCCTGCCGCCTGGACGCCGGAGATCCTCAACAAGATCGGCCCGATCGTGGGTGACGCGATCCACGACACCGACCTGATGTTGTGGTTCACAGGCGATCGCATCGTCAGCTCCTACGCGCAGACGGTCGACGTGCGTGGTCTCAAGCACCCGGACATCGGCCAGACGATGTACCGCTTCGCGGGCGGCGCGACAGCGACGCTCGAGACCGTCTGGTGCATGCCGGAGCGCACCCCGTTCGACATCGACGAGCGCATGACGATCATCGGGACCGAGGGGTTCCTGCACATCCAGGACACGTTCCCGAATCTCGGGATCGTCTCGCCTGACGGGTTCCGCAGCCCGGACACGACCTACTGGCCGGAATTCGACGGCGTGCGGGGAGGCGCGTTGCGGGAGGAATTCGCCTACTTCGCGACCTGCGCGCTGGCCGGCGCGCAGCCGCAGGTCGGCCGCCCCGAGGACGCCATGGAGGCGCTCGCTGCCACGCTGGCCGCTGAGGAGTCGGCACGGACGGGCGAGGTCGTGCGCCTGGTCTGAGCATCTCCTCAGGCGATTGTCAGGCGGTTCGGAGAGTCCTGGGCTGAGAAACCCTCGTATCCACGACCTTGCCGCGGGAGTGGCCGCTCGCTCACCGGAACCTTCACGCCGCCCGCGGCGTACTCACAGCATGCGCTTCGCAGTGATCGGTGCCGCCGTCGCGGCTCTCGCGCTTGGCGTCGCGTCGTCCGCGCCTGCGAGCGGCGACTGGGCCGCCCTCCATCGCCCCTTGCAGCTGACGACGCTGAAAGCCGGCGCGCGCTGTCCGGTTACCCACAGCCATCCGATCGATCACGGACGTTTCTCGGGCGTGGGCTCCGGCCCTGTCTATCCGCTGCTGCCATCGCGATTCGAATCCGACGGCCGCCACACCGCTTGGATCGCTTCCAAGACCCTCTGGACCTGGCCCGCACCTCTCCTCAAACACGGCATCCACGTGCTCGTCCGTGGCCGTCGCCTCGACCGGGCCGGCGTCATGCGCTTCCAACTCGGACCCGACTGGGGGTCCCCCCTGCGCTCCGAACTGCGCATCGACACGAGCCAGCCGGTGGGATCGTTCAGCGACACCACCTGGGGCGCGACCGTGACCATGCTCTTCGGGCGCACCCATGGCTGCTACGGACTCCAGCTCGACACGCGCCAGGGGACGAGCACCATCGTCGTGGCCGCCTGACGGCCGGGTGGCCTGGAAGGTTCTTAAGCAGCGCGTCGGTGATCGTCGGTCTCGACCAGGCTCTGATCGATGATCTCACTCAGTGCCCGCAGGCGCATCGTCGTAGGTGCGCTGGACGCGGGCAATGCAGCTTCGACGTGGCTGAAGGCGGCGGCGCGCGTCTCGAACATCGGCATCAATCGCTCGACGCTCATGATCTCGAACACGCATCGGACGGCGCGGTGCCGGCCCGGCGGAATCACGAGCAAGATCTGGCCGCCGTGCACATGCAGCGTGTTCGATGCACGCAGAAGCGCGCTGATGACCGACGAGTCCAGGAAGGTGCACTGAGAGAGGTCGACGACGACGTTGCGGCGCACGCTCGCCGCCTTGAGCGCAGACGCGATCCTGGTTGCGGAGTCGAGGTCGTGCTCACCGCGCAGCGTGACGATCGACGCGGTGGTGGAATGAACCTCGACCTCGACTGTGTCGTGCCGTCGCATGCTTTTCCTGCTCTTCGAGCCGCCGATCGATGGGTGCGGCTCCGCGGATTGGAGAGGTGCCGGCGCTTGTCCGGGTTGGAGAACCTGGCTCTCGGCTGTGTATCGCGTGCATAACCGACAGTCGAGATCCCTAGCTCGAGGCAATTGTCGCCTGGCTCACCCGGCGGGGCTACTGTAGAGCTCGTGAGGCCCGCTCCAACGCCGCCAGGAGCCCCAAGAAATGCCCACGCTCCCCCAGAGCTGCCCGCATGCGAATGTCGAGCTGCGCGGAAGCATGAAACTCCCGTGACGACGGATCATTCCGTCGGGTGTTGCGCTCGCGTCGGCATCGCGATGCCCGCGCATGCGCGACGCAAGGGCGAGCGGTGCGGCGCCGGCGCAACCGCCACGCACGTGGCGACGATCCACGGCAAGCTCGTCACATTACCGCTGTGCCGGCTGCACCTCCATGTGCTACTCACGAGCGACGATCCCGCGGGGCGTGCCCGAACCTGGGCGCCCGACGATCCTCTCGACCCTGAGCACGAAACGCAGCGAGACCCAGGAGGCCGCGGCGAGGCGATCACGCAGCACGCTTGCGGGCCTCGGCCTCGGCTGCTGTCGTCTCGGCGACCTGTGCACGAAGAACGGTCGTGCCTGGGCGCGGCTTGTCGGAGCGCAGTCCGTGGCCTGCCTGGCCCTTGCTGGACAACTGCTCGATCCTGGCTGAGAGGGTTCGCAGCTCGAGTCTGCGGAGATGGGTACGGATCAGCTCCGCCGAGGCGACGGCGGCCAGGGCTGAGGTGCGCGTTGCGTGGAGCGGAACGGCCGCGAGCACTCCCATCAGGCTGAGAGCTCGCCGGGTGGCCCCTGCGTCGCCGGGCACGATGAGCTCGAGCGAGCGATCGACTTGCCGGAGTTGTGCGGCCGCGACCAGCACGGCGTTTGTCACCGTCGTGTCGATGAATGTGCAGGTGGTCAGGTCGACCAGAACGTTGCTGTAGGTGCGTGCCAATGCGAGAGCCATCGTGACGGCCTCGCGGGATGCCATGTCGTGCTCGCCGTGCAGTGTCACGATGCATGACGTCGGGGTGTGGATCTCGATCTCGATGCTTGCTTGCGATGGCACGCGACTCCATTCCGAGTTCCGACCTCGCAGCTCGCCGGCGGTGACGTAGACGACGACACTCGAGTTGGTCTGCGGCTCCGGGGTTGGGGAGTCGTGGGCGGCAGCTTGCGATTCCTGCGCACTGGTGCCTGGCGTTTGTATCGCTCATTGCGAGGGATGACGGAATCCCTCTCTAGAGCGAATTCGGTATGCCTCGCATCAGGGACGGCCCGCGAAGGGCCCTGGGCTCGCGCGGCTCTTTGCGCGGGCCCAGGGCCGCCGCAGGTCGCAGGCGATTCGAGACCTCCGAACGCCACGCTGATTCTGTGAGAGCTTCTGAGAGCGCATTTCTAAATGATCGTGGTGTCTGGAGCGGCTGGATCGGCCTGCAGTCGATCGCCAGGGCGCGCGTGAGGTGGGGCGTAGGTTTGAGGCGTGGTGGGTGCGCCCTGGCGATTGACTTTCGTCCGACCCGGGCGCTCGCTCGCTACGCGAGGCGGGCCCGGGGCGTCGCAGGGACGCCGGCCGGCTCTTGAAAGGGTTCCA
>JALYLC010000477.1 GCA_030774435.1 Actinomycetota bacterium | reverse complement strand
GGTCACGTTCGTGGTCGTGGTCACCGACCCCAACGAGCACTTCAAGGTTGTGTGCGTGTCGCGCAACCTGGCCGCGACGGTCGCGATCGTCGACCCCGAGCTGGTGCTCACGGCGCCGCGGGCGATCATCGCGGCGACCGGCGCCGACGCGCTCGCGCACGCCACCGAGTCGTATCTCAACCTCGGCAGCGACCCGCTGCTCGACTCGCTCAACATCCGCGCGATCCGCATGATCGGGCAGAACCTGCGGGCGGCCGTTCACGACCGCGATCCGGAGGCCATCGCCCAGGTCTCGCTCGCGAGCTGCATGACGGGGCTCGCCTTCAACATGAACGCGAATGCGATCGTGCACGCCGCCTCGACGCCCGTGACCGCTCATCACGCCGTGCCGCACGGGGTCGCCAACGCGATCTTCCTTCCGCCCGGGCTCGATCTGATCAGGCCTGCCTGCGAGGAGAAGCTCGGCGAGATCGCCGAGGCGCTGGGGGAGGACGTCTCCGGCCTCGTGCCCGCCGACGCGGCCAAGCGGGGAGTCGAGGCAGTGCGCAGGCTCTTGCTCGACTGTGAGTTGCCGCCCACGCTGCAGGCCTGGGGCCTCGATCCCGCCGCGCTGGACGTGCCGCGGCTGATCGAGGACGCCATGCAGAGCCGCAATATCGCCACGAACCCACGGCCGATCGGGCCGCCTGAGCTGGCCGAGCTGTACGCGGCGGCCGCAGGAACCGCAGAGCCCACGACGATCCGGGAGGGAAGTGCGCCATGAAGATGGGACTGTTCACGGTTCTCTTCAACGACAAGCCGCTGGAGGATGTCGCGAAGTACGCCTCGGGCCTCGGCTACGAGGCCTTCGAGCTCGCGGCCTGGCGTGGCTCGAATCACTTCGACACCGATCGCGCCGCCGAGGATCCGAAATACGCCAAAGAGATCAAGACGATGCTCGAAGGACACGGCATCGAGATCTCCGCGCTCTCGAACCACCTCTTCTCGCAGATGGTGCTGCCGTTCGGCGACGCGTCGCTCGACGAGTGGGCCGGCACCTCCGACAAGGAGGAGATGGTCAAGATCGGCACCGACCACATCATCAAGACCGCGCAGGTTGCGTCCGAGTTGGGGATCGACACGGTCTGCGGCTTCTTCGGCTCGACCGTGTGGGAGAGCTGGTACATCTGGCCGCCGCAGCGCCTGGACATCTACGAGAAGGGCTGGGATCTCTTCGTCGAGCGCTGGGATCCGATCCTCGACGAGTTCAAGAAGCTCGGCGTGCGCTTCGCACACGAGGTGCACCCGACCGAGATCGCCTACAACGTCTTCACGGCTCGCGAGGCAATCAAGCGCCTTCCCCGGGACGACTGGGGCTTCAACTTCGATCCCAGTCACTTCATCTGGCAGCAGATCGACCCGGTCGTGTTCATCAAGGAGTTCGGGACGCGCATCCTCCACGCGCACGCGAAGGACTGGGAGCTGCAGAAGGACATCCTCCACATCGACGGCGTCACGGGCACCGGCTCGTGGCAGCGCGGTGACCGTGCGGCCCGCTACCGCGTGCCGGGATGGGGCGACGTCGAGTGGCGCCGCATCATCACAGCGCTGCTCGAGGTCGGCTACGACTTCGTGCTCTCGTTCGAGCACGAGGATCCCGTCATGAGCGAGGAGGATGGCTGCGAGCAGTGCATCCAGTTCCTCAAGCCGCTCTTCATCAAGAAGCCGCTGGTCCCCGGTCAGGCGTGGTGGCTGGCATGAGCGAGGAGAAGCAGGTCGGCTTCGTGACGATGGGCGATCAGCGGGCCGGCGCCGACGCCATCCCCGAGATCGGCATCGGCATGCTCGGCTATGCCTTCATGGGGCGCGCCCACACGAACGCGCTCAAGAAGATCGCCTACGCCACCTGGCCGCCGCCGTACATTCCGCGGCTGGTCGCGATCGCGGGCCGTACGGAGGAGGGGGTCAGCGAGGCAGCCCGGCGTTACGGCTATGAGAAGTACTCCACCCGCTGGGAGGATCTCGTTGCCGATCCCGACGTGCAGATCTTCGACAACGGCGGGCCGAACGACGCGCACCTCGAGCCGACGGTCGCGGCTGCGAAGGCTGGCAAGCACGTCATCTGCGAGAAGCCGCTCGGCCGTGACGCCGACGAGGCGCACGAGATCTGGCGGCAGGTCGCCGCCACCGGCGTCAAGCACATGACGGCGTTCAACTACCGCTTCTATCCGGCGATCGTGCTCGCCAAGCAGATCATCGAATCGGGCGAGCTCGGTGAGATCTATCACTTCCGCGGCCGGTATCACCAGGAGTGGGTGATGGACCCGCAGTTCCCGAAGGTCTGGCGCCTCGACAAGAAGCAGGCCGGTTCGGGCGCGCTCGGCGACCTCGGCGCGCACGTCATCGATCAGGCGCGCTATCTCGTCGGCGAACCGGCGCGGCTGACCGGGTTGCTGAAGACGTTCATCCACGATCGGCCGGGTGGAACCGTCGACGTCGACGACGCGTTCCAGGCCACGGTCGAGTTCGAGAACGGCGCCAACGGCACGATCGAAGCGACGCGCTTCGCTCCCGGGCGCAAGAATCAGATGCGCTGGGAGATCAATGGATCGAAGGGGTCGCTGGTGTTCGACGCCGAGCGCCAGAACGAGCTGCTCGCGCACTTCGCCGGGTCGACACCGGGCCGCCAGGCGCAGGGGTTCCGCGACGTGCTCGTCTCGGAGGCCGATCACCCCTTCTGGGAACACTGGTGGCCACACGGCCACATGATCGGCTGGGAGGACAACTTCGTACACGAGTTGCTGCACCTGCTCACGTGCGTCAAGAACGACGAGCTGATCAGCCCGCGCGGTGCGACCATGGAGGACGGCTATCGCTGCGCCGAGATCTGTGACGCGATCGTGCGCTCGCACGAGACCGGCCAGCGCCAGACGATCGAGTACCGCTCGCTATGACCGTCGCGGTCGTGACCGGGGCGTCGCAGGGCATTGGCCAGGCCACCGCGATCGCGCTCGCGCGTGCAGGCGCCGACGTCGTCGGCAGCTACCGGCCCCACGGTGACGAGCAGGAACGGGCCTCTGCCGCCGAGACGGTCGCGGCGGTCGAGGCACTCGGTCGGCGCTGCCGCCTCGTGGAGGCCGACGCCGGCGATCCGGCGTCGGCCGA
>JALYLC010000476.1 GCA_030774435.1 Actinomycetota bacterium | reverse complement strand
GCATATAAAGGGGTCTGACCCCTTTATATGCACGCCCCAGGGATGCACGCCCGAGGGCGCGGCCGGGCGTGGCGCCCGTGTGGACGCCTTCGTCGAGCACCAGCTCGCCGTTCACGGCCACGTAGTGGAAGCCCTGCGCGAGCCGGCGCGGCTCCTCGTAGGTGGCCAGATCCTGCACGGCGGCCGGGTCGAAGACGGCGATGTCGGCTGCCAGGCCTGGGCGCACCAGGCCGCGATCGGCGAGGCCGAGGCGCTGCGCCGGTAGCGAGGTCATGTGGCGCACGCACTCGGAGAGGCTCAGCACGCCGAGCTCGCGCACGTAGACGGCGAGGTAGCGTGCGAACGTGCCCCAGCCGCGCGGATGCGGTCGCGCGCCGACCAGGATGCCGTCGCTGCCCGCGGTGTGCACGGGGTGCTGCATGGTCGCGCGCACGTTCTCCTCGTTGCCGAAGTGCACGAGCGCCGAGGCCGAGAGGCCGGAGTCCGCGCAGCGCTCGCAGTAGACGTCGATCGGCCGCTTGTCCTCGCGCGCCGCGAGGTCGGCGATCGTCACGCCGTCGAGCACGAGCTTGTCCCATTCGACCGGGACGTCGTGGAACCCGTCGGAGCCGGTCTCCTCGAGCTCGGCGCGCAGCCGTTCGCGGAGGTCGGGGTCGCGCAGCCGCGCGATGATCGCGTCGGGACCGCCCGCGTGCACCCAGCCGGGGAGCAGCGCGTGCAGGTAGGTGGCGCCCGCCAGGTAGGGATAGGTGTCGAGCGTGATGTCGACACCGTCGTCGCGCGCCGCGTCGATCAGCGCGAGCAGCTCCCCTGCGCGCCCCCGGTTGCAGGCGAAGCCCAGGTGCGCGTGGGCGAGATGCAGTGGCACCCCGGCGCGGCGGGCGATCTCGATGGAGTCGGCGTAGCCTTTGATCGCGTGCAGGCCGTAGTTGCGGTGGTGCGGGCAGTAGTAGGCGCCGCCCCGCAGCTCACGGCAGAGCTCGACCAGCTCGTCGTCGCTCGCGTACATGCCCGGCGCGTACGTGAGTCCCGCGGACAGGCCCACGGCTCCCTCGGCGAGTCCCTGCCGCACGAGTGCGCGCATGGCGTCGAGCTCGGCGGGCGTGGCGGGGCGGTCGTCCGGTCCGACCGTGAGTAGGCGCAAGGTCGCGTGGGGGAGCAGGTAGCAGACATTCACCGCCGTCGTGCGCTCGAATCGCGCCAGGTACTCGGCCACGCTCCGCCAGCTGTCGTCGAGCTCGGGCTCGGCGCCATTCCAGCCTGCCAGCTGGGCGCGCAGCAGCGCCATGGTTGCGTCGTCGACCGGCGCGAGCGCCAGCCCGTCCTGGCCCAGCACCTCGAGCGTGACGCCCTGATGGACCTTGCAGGCGTGGTCGGGGTGCGCGAGCAGCTGCACGTCGGAGTGCGTGTGCATGTCGATGAACCCGGGAGCGAGCACCAGGTCGTCGCAGTCGAGTGTGCGCCGCGCGGCCTCCTCGACGACCCCGACGCACGCGATGCGATCACCGCGGACGCCGACGTCCGCGCGGTACCAGGGGTTGCCCGCGCCGTCGACGACGCGGGCACCGCGGAAGCACAGGTCGAGCACGGCTCAGACCTCCGCGTCGCGGCTCTCGACGAGCAGCTCGTCCGCCATGCGCACCTGTCCCGAGGTGAGCCCGCCGTCGACGGTCAGGACTGCGCCGGTCACGAACGAGGCCTCGTCCGAGGCCAGGAAGAGCACACACGCCGCCACCTCGTCGGGCGTGCCGATGCGCCCGAGCGGGTACCAGCGCGCCAGGCGGGCGAGCAGATCGGGCTCGCGCGCGAGGCGGGCGTCCCATACGGCCGTGCGGATGGTGCCGGGCGCGACCGCGTTGGCGCGCACGCCGTGGCGCCCGTAGCGCGCGGCCACGGATTGGGTCAGGTTGATCAGTCCGGCCTTGCCGGCGCTGTAGGCCTCGTTGCCGTAGTAGCCGAGACCGTTCACCGAAGCCACGTTCACGATGGCCCCGGTGCCGCGCTCGATCATGCCGGGCAGCACGGCGCGCGTGCACAGGAATGCGCTCGTCAGCGTGCCGTCGAGGTCGCGCCGCCAGGACTCCTCGTCGACCGTGACGAGGTTGTCGCTCGTCGCCGAGAGCGAGTTGTTCACGAGCACGTCCACCGGCCCCGTCAGCGCGCGCTCGACGTCGTCAGCGACCGTCACATCGGCGACCACGGCCTCGGCGCTGCGCCCGGCGGCGTCTGCGGCGGCGCGCGCGCGTTCCGCGTCGATGTCGATGCAGCGCACGCTCGCGCCCTCTCCGGCGAAGCGTCGAACGAGCGCGGTGCCGATTCCGCCCCCGCCGCCCGTGATCGCTACGGTCTTGCCGGCAAAGCGCATTCGGGGATCCTCTCACGCGCGGGGTTGACGGCGTCGGCCATCGGCGGATTAGATCTCGGCAGACCACGGAGCCGGAGGACGGATGGACGGAATCGAGCGCGCGCGCTTCGACCATATCGGCGTGATCACGGAGGAAAAGCACGACGGTGAGGTGTTCGTGGACGCCACCCGTGTCTGGGTGACGAGCCCGCGGGACCACCCGTTCCATATCGAGTACCTGCGCTTCGAGCCCGACAGCACGGTCGAGGGCCCTCTGCGCCATGATCCGCACATCGCCTACCGCGTCGACGACGTCGACGCCGCGATCGCCGGGCACGAAGTGCTGCGGGCGCCGTTCGAGGTCGGCGGCGGCTTCTGTCGTGTCACGTTCGTGCTCATCGACGGTGTCGTGGTCGAGTTCATGCAGTACGCGAATCCCGATGAGGAGGGGTGGTTCTAGATGCGCAACGCGCTGGCGGGGCACACGAACTCGTTCCACACCTACGGCCGAGAGGAGGCGCTGGCGGGGATCGCCGAGGCCGGCTACCGCGCGGTCGAGCTGACAGCCGTCGAGGGCTGGACGGAGCACGTCGATCTGGACGCCGACACGGGCGAGTTGCGGGCTCGCCTCGAGCACTACGGCCTCGAGCCCGTCGTGTTGTCGGGCCACTCCGATCTCACGACCGCGGACGGACTCGCCTACGGCATCAAGGCCGTGCAGTGGTGCGCGGAATACGGGCTGCCCGTCATGAACACCGCCATCGGGGGCCATGCCAGCCAGGAGGAGGACGAGTCTGCGTTCCTGTCCAACATCGAGGCGCTCGCGGACGCGGCCGAACAGGCCGGCGTGGACGTCGCGCTCGAGATCCACGGCGACATCATGGCGAGCGGCGCGCGCACGTTGCCGCTGCTCGAGCGCATCGGGCACGCGCGCGTGAAGGTCGCCTACGACACCGGCAACTGCGAGTTCTACGGCGACGTCAAGGCGGTCGACGACATCGCCGGCATCGTCCCGTACCTGGCGAACGTTCACCTCAAGGATCACCGCGGCGGCAAGGGCGTGTGGGACTTCCCGGCGCCGGGCGACGGCACCGTCGACTTCGGCGCGATCCTGCGCCTGCTCGAGGCCGGCGGCTATCGCGGGCCGCTGTCGGTCGAGATCGAGTTCCAGGGCGATCCGTGGCCGCCGCTCGCAGAGGTCAACGCGTCCATGGCGCGCGCCTCCGCGCACCTGAACGCGCTCGGCCTGGGATGATCAACGTCGCGATCGTCGGCGGCGGCTTCATGGGCCAGACGCACGCGAGCGCCTGGTCCGCGCTGGCAGGGCGGGCACGCGTCGTCGTCGTCTCCTCGCGCTCGCATGAGCGGGCGGCACGGGTCGCAGCGCTCTGCGGGGCGGAGGCGACGGACGACCTCTACGCGCCGCTCGAGCGCGATGACATCGACGTCGTCGACATCTGCCTGCCGACGCCGCAGCACCGCGAGGCCGCCGAGTCCGCATTCGCCGCCGGCAAGCACGTGTTGCTGGAGAAGCCGATCGCACTCACGCTGGAAGATGCCGACGCGATCGTGGCGGCCGGCGAGCGCGCCGGGAAGCTGCTCGTCGTCGGCCTGGTGCTGCGCTTCTGGCCCGAGTACGTCGAGCTGCGGCGGATCGCCGCCTCGGGAGAGCTCGGCCGCCCGCTGGCCGCGAGTGCGCTGCGACTCTCGCCGCCGCCGGGATGGAACGACTGGATGATCGATCCGGCTCGCTCCGGCGGCGTCTGCGTCGATCTGATGGTGCACGATTTCGACACGGTCTCGGCCGTGCTCGGCCCGCCCCGGCGCGTCTTCGCGCGCGCCGTGCGCAGCGGCCCGCACGGCGCCCCGCAGCACTGCGTCGCCGTCGTCGAGCACGCAGGCGGCGAGGCGTCGGTCGAGGGCGGCCTCATGCAGCCGGACTCCTACCCGTTCTCGAGCAACCTGCGCGTGCTGTGCGAGGGCGGCGTCGTGGAATACCCGTTCAGCGCCGCTCCGGCCGCAGACGGCGGCAACATCGGGGGCGTCGACCAGGCCGCGAATCGGCTGCGCGTGCATCCCGCAGGCGGGCCGATGCGCCTTCTCGAGGTGGCCGGCGCCGATCCGTGGGCCGGGCAGACCGCGGCCGTTGCCACGTGGCTCGAGCGAGGCGAGGCGCCGACGGAGGCAACCGGCGCCCAGGCGACCGTGGCCCTGCGCGTGGCGCTGGCCGCCAACCGCTCGCTCGAGAACGGCCGCGTCGAGGACATCTGACCACACGAGCACCCGACAACGGAGGAGCTTCGCAATGGCTGACACCGACGAGCTGGCATACCTCTCTGCGAGTGAGACGGCGCGTCGCATCCGCTCGCGCGAGCTTTCGCCCGTCGAGGCAGTGGACGCCGCGATCGCTCGCATCGAGGCGCGCAACCCGGATCTGAACGCGTTCGTCCACCTCGGCTTCGAGGATGCACGCACGCGCGCGCTCGCAGCCGAGCAGGCGGTCGTGTCCGGTGCCGAGCTCGGGCCTCTGCATGGCGTCCCGACGGCCATGAAGGACCTGTTCGACTACAAACCCGGCTGGCCGACCACGTTCGGAGGGGTGCGGGCGCTCAAGGACTACGTGCCGGACTTCTACTGCGTCTTCGCCGAGCGCATCGAGCGCGCCGGCGGGATCTTCCTCGGCAAGACGAACAGCCCGGTGATGGGCTTCCGCGGAGTCTGCGACAACCCGTTGTTCGGCCCATCTTGCAATCCGTTCGATCTCAGCAAGAACACCGGCGGTTCGTCGGGCGGCAGCGCCGCGGCCGTGGCCGACGGCCTCGTTCCGTTTGCGGAAGGCACCGACGGAGGCGGCTCGATCCGCATCCCGTCGGCGTGGTGCGGCGTCTATGGCTTCAAGGGCTCGTTCGGCCGGGTACCGGTGGTCATCGGCGCGAACGCCTTCTGGGGCGCGACGCCGTTCGTCGCCGAGGGCCCGATCGCCCGCACCGTTTCCGACGCCGCCCTGGTCCTGACCGCACTGTCGGGCTATGACCCGCGAGATCCGTTCAGCCTCGACGAGCAGCCCGACTTCACGACGGCCGCGAGCCGCTCGATCGAGGGAATGCGCATCGCCTATAGCCCCGACTGGGGCGTCTTCCCCATCGATCCCGCCGTCGCCGACAGCGTCCGCCGCGCGGTTGCCGTCTTCGAGGAGGCCGGCGCGCACGTCGAGGAGGTGGATGTCGGCATCAAGCGCAATCATCGCGAGCTGGTAGACCTCTGGTGTCGCCTGATCATCCCGCTCAGCGTGCTCCCCTTCGAGGATCTGAAGGCCCATGGCCTCGACCTCATGGGCGATCACGCCGACGACCTGCCGGCGGAGTTCCGCGTCTGGGTCGAGCGCGGACAGGTCGCGTCGATGATCGAGCACTACCGCGACCAGGAGATGCGCACCGAGGTCGTCAACGCCGTGCAGGCCGTGCTCAACCGCTATGACCTGATCGTCACACCAACGGTCTCGGCGCAGCAGGTCGACAACGGCACCGACGGCAACACGCTCGGGCCGGCCACGGTGGCAGGCGAGGAGGTGGAGCGCCTGCTCGGCTGGTGCCTGACGTACATCACGAACTTCTCCGGCCATCCGTCCGCCTCGATCCCGGCCGGCATGATCGACGGCCGGCTTCCCGTCGGCATGCAGATCATCGGGCGCCGCTACGCCGACGCGGACGTGCTCGCGGCGAGCGCGGCCTTCGAGCGGCTCCGGCCCTGGGAGGACACCTATCGCATCTGCCGGGAGCGGTCGCGAGCGAGTTTCGCCAGTCCTCCCGCGTGACCTCGGCGAACCCTTTGCGGTCGAGGCCCCGTTGAGGGCGTCGCAGAACCGGTCCTTGATCAACCCGGCGTTCCCGCCAGCTCGAGAATGGCGTCAGCCGCCGTGCCGCCCCGAGTTGCCGGAGTCGTGGAAGGCCTGGATCTCCGAGATCCCGATCGAGCAGTCGCGTTCGAGTGAGCCTCACAACCGGACGGAATCCCTGCAAATGGACGCTTGACGCTGGTCAGAAGCGAAAAGCTGTGGGATCCTGGCGGCGTCAGTGACTCACGTGGGGAGGGGAAGCTGACGGAGTACGCACCGCCTCGGCGGGGCGCGCGTGAGAGGACCCTCTCTCCCCAATCCGCGCGCCTCGCCGGACGACCGCTGCCGCGGGCCCGTCGGATGGCATCGGCGGGGGCCGCGCAAGCCCTGCATTCGGCGCCTGAAAACGCGCCGAGGCCCGCCGTCTTTGGGGAGGGGAGGGAAGCGACAGGCGGGCCGCGGAGCGAGAACACGTCCGCAATGGGGTTGCGGACGGGCCGACTCTACGGAGACGTATCTGATCGATACCTGAATGGATCTGCGCCCGGCGCGAACAGGGGCGAGTGACCCATGCAATGCTGGCGTCCAGGCGATGATTCGAGTGAACCCGCTTTCGCGACGCCACTGGTGCACGATCGCGCTCGTCGTCGTGACGGTCGCGACTCTGGCAATGCTGGCCTCGAGCCCGGGGAGTAGCGCCGAGGGTCCTGGCCGGCGGACGGCGGTGACTCGCGTCGGGACCGCGGGCGCCTGCGGGCGCGATGCCGGCGTGCATCCGCCGTACCGGCACGTGATCTGGATCTGGTTCGAGAATCACAGCTACGACGCCGTCATCGGATCCAAGGACGCGCCCTTCACGAATCGCCTCGCGGCTGCCTGCGGCCTCGCCACGAACTACCACAACGTGTCGCACCCGTCGCTGCCGAATTACATTGCCGCGACCTCGGGCGACACGCAGGGCATCAGCGACGACTGCCAGCCGAGCGAATGCTCCAAGAACGTCCAGAGCCTGTTTGGACAACTCCGGGCGCGCGGCGGCACCTGGAATGCCTACAACGAGAGCATGCCGAGCGCGTGCGACCTCGAAGGGGGCTCGGGGTCGAACCCGGCCGGGGACTATGCGCCAAAGCACAATCCGGCCGCCTACTACCTGCCACTGCGACATGCCTGCAGGCAGCGGGACGTCTCGCTGGGGACGCCTTCCTCAGGCGCCTTCGCCCGCGCGCTGAAGTCGGACGGGCTCGCGGGATTCACGTTCATCACACCCAATCTCTGCAATGACACTCACGATTGTCCGGTCGCGACCGGTGACGCCTGGCTCGCGAACTGGTTGCCTGCGATCGTCTCGAGCCATGCCTACCGCGCCGGCTCTGTGGCAATCTTCATCACCTGGGACGAGGGCGAAGGCGGTGGCTCCGATGACTGTGCTCTCAACACGACTGACGGCGGCTGCCATGTCGGAATGGTCGTCGTGAGCCCCTCGACGCAGCGCGGAACGCGCTCGGCACTCCTGTTCAATCACTATTCGCTGCTCAAGACGACCGAGCAGCTGCTCGGCATCAAGACGTTCCTGGGACATGCAAACGACCGCAGCAGCCGCAGCATGCGATCGGCCTTTCACCTCTAGTTGCATCCTACGGTCCATTGACGCGTAGGTGTTCCTGCGTCACCGTAGAGCCAAAGGCGTGGGTCGGATCGGCATTGCGCCGAGGCAGCGGGAGACGAGGGTAACTTGTCGGGGCACTGGGCGCGGCGACTGGGGCTCATCAGCGCGCTCACGGCGCTCGGCGTCACGTCGCTGTCGGCCGGGACGTTCTCCGAGGGGTCCGCGCGCTCGGGGATCACGGCCCGCGCGACCGCGTCGCACTCGGCGGCTCCGCAGGCGAGTGCGCAGGCGGTGCCGCAAGCCCTGCGCGCCCCGAACGCGAATGACGTGCACGCGAGCGTCTTCGCCGGACTCACGCCCGCGTCGAGCGTCGTAGGGCTCGCCGCTGGGAGCGTCGTCGCTGCGCCCGAGCGATTGCACACTCTCCCGGTTCTGAGCCCGCGCCGGCGAATCCCACGGCTCGCACTACGGCCTTCGCGCGACGTTCTCGTGACATCGCGGGTCGTAGCCTCGGGCGTGCGCCGTTCCCTGACATTGCTCAGGGCGGCTTCGCGCGGGGGGCACGCTACGCCCGTCAGCGGACGCGGCGGGCACGCCGCGCGTGTCGACGGAGCGGCCCTGACGACGAGCGCAGTGCTCGCGCCCATCGTCGCCAGTGCTGATGCCTACGTGCAATCGGACCTGGCGGGCACGAATTTCGGCACGGCGACGACCCTGAACAACGTCTCCGGCACTCCGGAGGCGATCGCTTACCTCAAATTCGACACGAGCGGCGTGAGCGGAACGATCACGAAGGCGACGTTCAGGGTCTTCACGCAGACGAGCAGCGGTACAGGCTATGCCTTGCACGCCGTCGCCGACAACACCTGGACAGAGACGGGATTGACCTACGCCAACAGGCCGGCCGTGGGCGCCGTGATCGGCTCTGCGGTCAACTTCACCGCGAACACCTGGACGAGCGTGGATGTCACCTCGGTCGTCAAGACGGCCGGCGTGTTCAGCTTCGAGATGAACGCCACGTCGACGAGCCTGAAGAAGTACGCGAGCCGGGAGTCCGGCGCCAACGCCCCCCAGCTCGTGCTCGAGGTGTCGGCTCCCGCCAGTCAGCCGGCAGCGGTCTCCGCGGTGAGCGGCAGCACGCCCCAGAGCGCTGTGGTCAACACGGCCTATGGCACGAGCCTCGCGGCCAAGGTCGTCGACGCCTCCGCGCAACCGGTCGCGGGCGCGACCGTCACCTTCTCCGCGCCTGCGAGCGGGGCGAGCGGCAGCTTCGGCTCCTCGGGTGCCTCGGCCACCGCGGTCTCGGGAGGCGACGGCGTCGCGACGGCACCGCAATTCACCGCCAATGGCACGGCGGGATCTTTCACGGTAACCGCGAGCGTCGCGGGTGTTTCCACCCCGGCCAGTTTCAGCTTGAGCAATCAGGCCGCGACGGGCCCGACGACCGTCACGCTCACGCCCTCTGCCGACAGCTACGTCGAGTCCGATCTGCCGAGTACGAACTTCGGCTCCTCGGCCGTGCTGAAGAACAACACGTCGCCGGATACGCGTGCGTACCTCAAGTTCGACCTGACGGGCATCTCCGGAACCGTGACGAAGGCCACCTTCAGGGCTTACACGCAGACGTCGAGCGGCTCGGGCTATGAGCTGCATGGAGTCGCCGACAACAGCTGGGTCGAGCCCGGGCTCACCTACAGCAACAGGCCCGCCGTGGGCGGGACGCTCGGCTCGGCCGTCAACTTCACCGCGAACACCTGGACGAGCGTGGACGCCTCCACCTATGTGAAGGCCGCCGGCACGTACAGCTTCGAGATGAACGGGACGTCGACGAGTCTCAAGCAGTACTCCAGCAGGGAGGGCGCCAATCCACCGCAGCTGGTGATCCAGTACTCGCCGGCGGCGGCGCCGGCCTCTCTCGCCGCGGTGGCGGGAGACGGTCAGTCGACCACGGTCGGCACAGCGTTCGCGACGCAGCTCGCGGTCAAGGCGATCGATGCGTCGTCCCAGCCGGTGGCGGGCGCCAGCGTCGTCTTCAGCGCACCCGCGAGTGGGGCGAGTGCCGCGTTCGCCGGCGGGCTCAGGACGGCCACGGTCACGACTGCCGCAAACGGCGTGGCGACAGCGCCCCAACTCGTGGCCAATGCGACCGCAGGTGCCTACCAGGTGAGCGCGTCGACCAGCGGGGTCTCGTCCCCGGTCACGTTCAACCTCACGAACACCGCGGCCCCTCCGCCCTCGACACCGACCGCCGTGGACGTCGCGGACTCCTACGTCCGCTCCGATGATCCGGCGAGCAACTTCGGTTCCGCCCCAGTGCTGATCGGCCGTACCAGCCCGGAGATCGACAGCTACGTCAAGTTCGACGTGTCAGGGCTCAACGGCACGCCGCTCAGGGCCGTGCTGCGGCTCTGGGCCGAGACCACGGGTACGACCACCTACAAGGTCTACCAGGTGGCTGACAGCAGCTGGATCGAGAGCGGCCTGACATTCAACAACCGACCTGCCTTCGGCGCTCTCGCCGCAACGTCCGGCCCGACCACCGCGGGTACCTGGATGGACCTCGACGTCACGGGCGCCGTCGGTGGCAACGGATTGGTCACGCTGGGCTTCACCACCGGAAGCACGGCCGGCAAGAACTTCGGCGCGCGCGAAGACACGGCGCATGCACCTCAACTGCTGCTGACGGCGGAGCCCCCCGCGAGCGGAGACCCGGTGATCGTGGCGGCCGGCGACATCGCCTGCAGTCCCGCGGACGCCAACTACAACGGTGGCGC
>JALYLC010000475.1 GCA_030774435.1 Actinomycetota bacterium | reverse complement strand
CACGCAGAGTCGACGCGCGATCAGCGGGCGGCGGTGTCGGTCGCGGCCGGCACTTGACGTACGGCATGACGCATCGGTGCCGCGCGCGTCCGACGCGGCCATCCGCGTTGCCGCAGGCAGGGGCCCTCGGTGGGGGCTGTCCCGAAGCGCCGACGCGGGCTGGCGGTGATGACGCCGAGGCCACCGGGCCGCAAGCTGGACTGCGAGCGAACCAAGGAGGAATTCCATGCAGCGCACGCAGCTCCAGACCACCGAGCTCGGGACGACCGGGCTCCAGATCACGAGCGTCGGCCTCGGTGCCTGGGCCATCGGTGGCGGTGGCTGGGAGTTCGGGTGGGGGCCACAGGACGACGCGGAGTCGGTCGCCGCCATCGAGCGCGCGCTCGAGCTCGGCGTGAACTGGATCGACACCGCCGCGGCCTACGGGTTCGGGCACTCCGAGCGGATCGTCGGCCGCGCCCTGGCCGGCCTGGACGACCGGCCCTACGTGTTCACGAAGTGCTCGTTGCTGGAAGGACCGAATCGCCGCGTGATCCACAACCTCCGGCGGGACTCGGTCCTGCGCGAGGCGCACGCCAGCCTCGAGCGGCTCGGGATCGACGCGATCGACCTCTTCCAGATCCACTGGCCCGATCCTGCGCCGGACATCGAGGAGGGGTGGGCGGCACTGGCCGAGCTCAAGGAGCAGGGGCTCGTGCGCCATATCGGGGTCTCGAACTTCGACGTGGCGCAGATGGACCGGATCAAGGGCATCGCGCCGGTCGAGACGCTGCAGCCCCAGTACTCGCTGGTCGACCGCGAGGCCGAGCGCGAGCTCCTGCCCTCCGCCGGGCGCCAGGGGGTGGGGGTGATCGTCTACTCCCCGATGGGCTCGGGCCTGCTGACCGGGAGCATGACGCGCGAGCGCATCGCGGCGCTGCCCGAGGACGACTGGCGCCGCGCCGACCCGCGCTTCCAGGAGCCGGAGCTCTCGCAGCACCTGGCGCTGGTCGCCCGCCTGGAGATCGTCGCGGCGCGCCACGACGCGACACCCGGCGCGATCGCGGTGGCGTGGACGCTGCGCCATCCCGCCGTCGACGGCGCGATCGTCGGCGTCCGCCGGCAGTCGCAGGTCGGTCCGATCGTGGCGGCGGCGAGCCTCACGCTCGACGCCGACGACATCGCCACCATCGAGGGGAGGGCCTGATCATGAACGGCAAGCCCAGCATCGGGTTCGTCGGTCTCGGGCACATGGGCGGCAACATGGCCGTCCGGTTCCTTGGCGCCGGACACGCGGTCCACGGCTCCGGGCGCCGGCGCGAGCGGGCGCAGTGGCTCGTGGACCAGGGCCTGCGCTGGTGCGACACGCCGCGCGCGGTCGCCGAGGCGGCCGACGTCGTGGTCACGTCGCTTCCCGACGACGAGGCGCTGGAGTCGGTCGCGTCGCACGCGGAAGGGCTCCTGGCCGGCCTCGGCGCCGGCCAGGTCTGGATCGACGTGAGCACCGTGAGCCCGCGCGTGAGCCGCGAGCTGTCCGAGCGCGTGCGCGCCCAGGGCGCGGAGCTGCTCGACGCGCCCGTGTCCGGCAGCGTCCCGCAGGTGAGGGCGGGGACGCTGACGATCATGGTCGGCGGCAGCGAGGCCGCCTACGAGGCGGTCGAGCCGATCCTGCGCGTGCTCGGCGCGCCGGCGCGCATCGGCACCAACGGCCAGGGGCTGGTGCTCAAGCTGGCCGTCAACATCAGCCTCGCGGTGCAGATGCTCGCGTTCTCGGAGGGGTTGCTGCTGGCCGAGCGCGAGGGAATCGACGCTCGCCTCGCCGCCGACGTGATGGCCGGCAGTCCGATCGGCTCGCCGATGCTCAAGGCGCGGGTGCCGCTCGTCCTCGACCTCCCCGACGAGGCCTGGTTCGACATCGGCCTGATGCACAAGGACATCCGCCTGGCGATCGCCACGGCGGCCGAGCGCGACGTGCCTCTGCCGTCGGCCGGCGTCGCCGACGAGGTGCTGACCCGGGCCGGCGAGCTGGGTTACGAGCGCCGCGACATCGCGGCCCTGCTCGAGGTGCTCGGCCGGCTGGACGGCGATCGCGCGGCACGCTGATCGACCTGAAGACGCCATGCCTTCACCATCTCCCGCGCCCCGCCAACATCGCGACCTCCTCTCCGTCGCGACCAGCTCTCACGTCTGATGACCATGCGCCGGCCGACGGCTGTGACCCCGCACGACGACGCTCAGGCTTCGGTCGCCACGCTCGGGGCCGCCGGCCGCTCGCGCTCTGGCGGCATCCGCGGCAACGAGCTGCTGACCAGCGCGATCGCGGTCG
>JALYLC010000474.1 GCA_030774435.1 Actinomycetota bacterium | reverse complement strand
CCCAAGGCCCCGCGCGAGCGCTCGCTCGTGCCGCGCCTGCTCGCCGCCGCGGCCGTGGTCGCCGGCCTGGCCGCCGTCGGCGCCTACTTCCTGCTCAGCGCCGGGAGCAGCGGCAAGCCATCCGGAGGCGAGTTCCAGGCCGCCGGGGCGCCGGTCAACTTCAGCTACCCGAGCGGCCTCGTCACGCGGCAGCCGCCGCGTGGCGGACTGCTCACGCCGACGTTCTCGACCGCGGTCGGCGTCGACGGCGTCAACTACGTCGTCGTCGCGACCTACAGGATCTCCGCTGACGTGCAGTCGGACGGCTCGGCCATCGGCACCGGCGGCAGCCGCCTGACGGCCGACCGCTTCGACGAATCCGTCGACCGCGCAGCCGATCGCATCGCCGCCGCACAGAAGCTCAAGGCGAACGGCCCTGCCCAGCCGGGCAAGGCCGGCGACCTGATCGCCCGGATCTATTCGTACACACGCCCCGGCGGCAGCAGCGCGCGCTATGCGTTCGCTTTCCGCGGGCACACGGAGTACTCGATCGCGTGCTTCTGGGATCCCGCGCACGCGAAGCAGCTGAGCGCCGCCTGCGACCAGGTGATGGCGTCGCTGCAGCGGGTGAGCTGACACACGGCGCGGAATCCGCGCTCGACGATCGCTTCGCTTGAAGTGGCGCGGTGCAGCGGCTGAAGCCGCGCATCTACGCCTCCCGGGCGGCCCCGGGTTCCCTCGCGGTCAGAAGACCGGCGTCTCGCGGTAAACCCCCCAGACGACGCGCAGCACGTCGCACATCTCGCCCAGCGACGCGTAGACGTCGCTGCACTCGACGAGCGCTGGCATCACGTTGCGGCCCGCCTCGGCGTCCTCGCGCAGGCGGGCGAGCGAGGCATCGACCGCGGCCGAGTCGCGTCGCGCGCGCACGGCCTGCAGTCGCGCGATCTGGCGCTGCTCCACGATCGGGTCGACGTGCAGCAACTCGGGCTCGTCGCCGTCGGCCACGTAGCGGTTGACGCCGACGATCACGCGGTCGCCGCTCTCGACCTGCTGCTGATAGCGGAAGGCCGAGTCGGCCAGCTCGCGCTGGAAGTAGCCGGCGTCGATCGCGGCGATCACGCCGCCGATGCCGTCGATCCGCTTGAAGATCTCGTAGGCCTCCTGCTCGAGGCGGTCGGTGAGCGCCTCGACATACCACGAGCCGCCCAGCGGGTCGGGCGTCGAGGTCACGCCGACCTCGTGCGCGAGCACCTGCTGGGTGCGCAGCGCCAGCGTCGCTGCTGCCTGCGTGGGCAGCGCCATGGCCTCGTCGAACGAGTTCGTGTGCAGGCTCTGGCAACCGCCGAGTACGGCGGCCAGCGCCTCGACGGTCGTGCGGACGACGTTGACCTCGGGTTGCTGCGCGGTCAGCGAGACGCCGGCGGTCTGGGCATGGAAGCGCAGCAGCAGGGAGCGCTCCTCGCGGGCGCCGAAGCGCTCGCGCAGCTCGCGCGCCCAGATGCGCCGCGCCGCGCGGTACTTGGCGATCTCCTCGAAGAAGTCGAGGTGCGCGTTGAAGAAGAACGACAGCCGCGGTGCGAAGAGGTCGACCGGGAGGCCGCGCTCGATGCACGCCTCGACATACGTGAAGCCGTCGGCGAGCGTGAATGCGAGCTCCTGCGCGGCGGTCGCTCCGGCCTCGCGGATGTGGTACCCGCTGATCGAGACCGGATGCCAGCGGGGCATCTCCTCGCAGCACCACTCGATCATGTCGACGACCAGGCCGAGCGACGGCTCCGGCGGGTACATCCACTCCTTCTGCGCGATGAACTCCTTGAGGATGTCGGTCTGGATGGTCCCGCCGAGCGCGCTCAGCGGGATGCCGCGGCGCCGCGCCATGCACGCGTACATCGCGAGCACCATGGCGGCGGGCGCGTTGATCGTCATCGAGACGGTGACCTCGTCCAGCGGGATGCCGGCGAACAGGTCCTCCATGTCGGCCAGCGTGTCGATCGCAACGCCCTCGCGCCCGACCTCGCCCAGGGCCCGCGGGGCGTCGGAGTCGTAGCCCATCAGCGAGGGCATGTCGAAGGCGGTCGAGAGGCCCGTCTGGCCCTGCTTCAGCAGGTAGTGGAAGCGCTCGTTCGTCTCGTCCGCCGTGCCGAAGCCCGCGAACATGCGCATCGTCCACAACTGGCCGCGATGCATGGTGGCGTAGGGCCCGCGCGTGTAGGGATACGTCCCGGGATCGCCCAGCGCCCCGGCGTAGTCGAGCGGCGTGGTCTCCGGCGAGTAGAGCGGGTCGACCGGGATGCCGGAGAGCGTCTCGTGCAGCGCCTTGCGGTCGCGCCGTGCCATCAGCCCCGGTCACCCCCGGGCACCCAGAGCACCTCCCCGCCCGGCGGATTCGCCGCGCGGGCGAGCAGGAACAGCAGATCCGACAGCCGGTTGAGGTACTGCAGCGCAGTCGCCCCGACCGGTTCCGCGGCGGCCAGCACAACGGTCTCGCGCTCGGCGCGGCGGCAGACGGTGCGCGCCAGGTGCAGCGCGGCCGCAGCGGGCGAGCCGCCCGCTAGCACGAACGAGGTCAGCGGCGGCAGCGACTCGTTGACCTCGTCGCAGCGCGCCTCGAGCCACGCGACCTGCTCGGGCGAGACGCGGAGGCGCGTGCGCTCGCGCGTCGACTGCCTCCCGGAGCGCTCGTCCTCCGGCACGCAGAGGTCGGCGCCGAGGTCGAAGAGGTCGTTCTGGACGCGCCCGAGCCAGGCGTCCATCCCGTCCGGCAGCGGATGCGTGCGGGCGAGCCCGAGCACCGCGCCCAGCTCGTCGACGGTGCCGTACGCGGCGATCCGCAGAGCGGCCTTGGACACGCGCTGTCCGTCGCCCAGGCTCGTCTCGCCGGCGTCGCCGCCGCGGGTGTAGATGCGGTCGAGCCGCACGACGCGATCGGTCACGCCCCCAAGGGTACGCGAAGAGTCTCTCTACGGAACGCGCAGCGTCTGCAGCCTCACGCGCCCGATCTCGTCGTGCAGCGCGAGCGTCAACTGCTTCGCGTGCGTGCTTCGCAGACTGACGCTGAAGCCCCCGCCGGACGCGACCTTGCACTTGTGCCAGGCGCCGCGCCCGGGCTGCAGCCGGCAGCTCGCCCTGACGTCCGAGAGGGTGCCCTTGATACGAACCAGCCGGCCGGCCTTCGCCCGCGAGACCTTGAGGTGCGAGGCTCCCAGCTTGCGCAGCAGCGCCGCCCGCAGCGGCGGTGCCTGGCCTGGCGGGCTGGCGTTCCCGACCGCGTCGAAGCCGACGACGGAATACGTCACGGTCGCTCCGGCTCCCGCCCTGGGCGTCTTGTCCACGTAGCTCAGGCCATTCGCCTGGCCGATGCCCGTGCCGGCTCGCAGGATGCGATACGACGTCACACCGACGTTGTCGGTCGACGCTCCCCAGGCGATGTGCACCTGCCCGTCGCGGGTCACCTTGGCGGTGACCTTGATCGGTGCGCTGGGCGCCACCGTGTCGGGCAGCGTGACGCTGACGGTCGCGGGCGGACCGACGTTGCCCGTCATGTCGACCGCCGTCACGGCGTAGGTCACCGTGATTCCCGGCGGGAGTCCGCTGTCGCCGAAGGTGGTCGTGGCCGGTGCGCCGATCTGAGTTCCGTCACGGGCGACGCGGTAGGAAGCGACCCCGAAATCGTCGGAGGCCGCCATCCACTCCAGCGCGATGCTCGTGCCGCTCGTGACGGCGGACAGCCGGCCGGGGCGGCTCGGCGGAGTCGTGTCGACCGGCATCGTGATGGCCAGAGTGGCGCCGCCCGCATCCTCAGCGACGTTCTGGATCAGGATGCCGCGCAGGGGGTCGTTGAAGATCTCGCCGGCGCCCAGTGCGGCGTCCACCCAGCCCGCCGTGGGCGGTCCGGTGGTCGGATGCATGTCGATCAGCGCAGTGTCCGAGCCGTTCGAGTAGTCGTGGGGCTGAGGCGACTCCGTGCGCACGTAGACGCCGCTGAACGACGGCGGCGACTGTGAGTCGAAGTACCCGATCGGACGCCGGTACTCGACGAAGTAGTTACCGCCCCCGGGCTTGGGCAGCCGCAGGACCTCGGGCGTGCCGGTCAGTGTCTCCATGGGCGCGAGGTGATAGGCGCCAGAGACGCCGACCAGCTGTTGCGCCGAGGCGGGGAGCAGATTCAGCAGCAGTTTGTGCTCCATGTTCATCTGGCGGAGCACCATCGAGCCAGTACCAGGATCGCTCTGCCCCATCGCGTCGAACGGGTCCTTGTATTCGTATGTGTCCGCCGAACACGACGAGCCCAACGGCGTCGCATTGCTGGCATTGCTGCACTTGAGGCCAGCCGCGTGCGAGAGACCGAGGTTGTGGCCGAGCTCGTGGGCCAGTACCGGTACCTGGAACGCCCCGTTGATCCAGACGTGATTTCCGCCGAGCTCGGCGATGCCCAGGGCACCCGCGACGTCCCCACAAGTCACACCCGCCGGGAGCGCGACCACGACGTGCTTCCAGGCCGAGTCGTTGCTGGGGTCGATGCCGGCTGCCTGTTCGGCTTCGTCGAGCCACGAATAGAGCGCGTCGTGCTCGACCGGGTAGTACGGACTGTTGGTGCCGCAGTCCGACGATGGCCCGTGAACCGTCACCGGCCCGAAGACTGTCCCGGAAAACGAGATCTGGCCGTACGTCTGCTCCTGGTAGTAGGCGTTCAGCGAGTCGGGCCTCTGCCCCGCCCCATTGCCCGGCGGGTCGAACATCAGGCTCGTTGCCTGGGGCTGCGTCGGGTCCCCCGCCCCCGGCCACGCGGGCCCGCCGTTGTCGAAGCTCACGAGGATGACCGCGGTGTTCTCCACCGAGGGCGTCGCGGCGACCTGCGCGGCGTCCGCCTGGAGTGGCGAGCGGCCTGTCCGTCTCACCGCGGTGAGCGAATCCGATAATACGAGCGACCCGTTGCGCATCGTGCCCTCGAGCCGCACCGGAGTCCCCGGATCGATCCAGACATCGGGTGTGCGCACCGGCAGCTGACTCGTGCCGTGGATCAGCATCCACTGCTGCGTCGAAGTCCCGTCGCTGCGATCCGCATGCAGAACGACCAGGCGCCCGCTCCGCTGGACGAGTTCCGGTGCGGTTCCCGGGTTGGCGGCGGCAAGGGCCGGGAGAGCCAACAGCACGAGCACAGCGGCGCCGACTGCCCGCGCCAATAGCGTATTGGCGATCACCATCCTGTCCTCCTTCGGAAGTAGGACGGACCGCCTTGAGCCTCAATTCGGGGGGAAAGCTACGGAACGGGCAGTGTCTGCAGGCTCACGCGCCCGATCGCGTCGCGCAGGGAGAGCGTGACGGGGTCCGAGCCCTGAGCGCGCAGGCTCACGGCGAACGCGCCGGTTGCCTTGGGCCGGCAGAAGCGCCAGGCGCCGGTGCCGATGCGCAGCCGGCAGAGCGCCTTGGCGTCCGAGATCGTGCCCTTGACGCGCACGAGGGGGTTCAGGCCGAGCGTCAGGCTCGCGATGCGGAGGTTCGAGACGATCAGCTTGCGCAGGAGGGCGGCACGCAGCGGCTTGGCATTGCCCGGGGCGCCGACGTTGCCGGCCAGATCGAACGCGACGACCGAATACGTCACCGTCGAGCCGCTCCCCGGCTTCGGCGCCTTGTCGACATACGCGCGGGCCGTGCTGGATCCGATCAGCTTGCCGGCGCGGCGCACGTGATATCCGGCGACGCGGCCGTTGTCGCTCGCCGCGCCCCAGGAGAGGTGGACCTTGCCGCCCTTGGTCAGCTTGGCGGTGACCTTCGGCGGCGCGCCCGGCGGCGTCGTGTCGGGAATCGCCAGGCTGACGGCGGCAGAGGGCCCGACGTTGCCCGCCCCGTCGACGGCGGCAACGGTGTAGCCCACCTTGCTGCCCGGCACGAGGCCCGTATCCGTGAAGTCGGTCGTGTCCGCAGTGCCGACCTGCGTCCCGTCGCGCGCGACGACGTAGCCGGCGACCGCGAGATCGTCGCTGGCGCCGTTCCAGTGCAGCACCGCGTTCGTCCCGCTCGCGACCGCCGAGAGCCCGCTCGGCATGCTCGGCGGGATCGTGTCGCGAGGCATCGAGACCTGCAGGGTCGCGCCGGCGCCGTCCTGCCCGAGGTCCTGGATGGTGATGCCGCGCAGCGGATCGCTGAAGACCTGCCCGATGTCCATGGCGGCGTCGTTCCAGTCGGGCTGGGTCTCCGGGTGCATGTCGATCAGCCCGGTGTCGGCGTTCGGATCGCTCGGATTGCTGTAGACCTGCGGCGACTCGGTGCGGATGAGGACGCCGCCGATAGGACTCGGGCTGCTGTCGAAGGAGCCGATCGGCTGGCGGTATTCGACGTAGTAGCTCCCGCCGCCCGCCTTCGGGATCCGCAGGAGCTGGACGGTTCCCGTCAGCGTCTCCATGGGTGCGAGGCGGTAGGTGCCCGACACCCCGACGACCTTGACCGCCGAGGCCGGGAGCACGTGCAGCGCGAGCTTGTGCTCCATGCTCATCTGGCGCACGACGGGCGTCGCCGTACCGGCATCACCGCTCCCCATCGCGTCGAACGGATCCTGATACTCGAACCCGTCCGCCAAGCACGAGTCGCCCATCGGGGCCGGGGCTCCCGCGTTCGAGCAGGCGAGGCCGCCGGCATGCGCCAGGCCGAGGTTGTGGCCGAGCTCGTGCGCGAGCACGCGCACCGAGAAGTCGCCGTTGTCCCAGACGTGAGTGCCGCCGACCTCGGCGATGCCCGCCACGCCGTCCAGGCCGCAGTCGCTCACGCCCACCGGGAGCGCGATCACCACGTGCTGCCAGGCAGAGTCGACGACGTGCGCTGCGGTTTCGGCCTGGACGCGCCAGGTGTTGAGCGGATCGGCACCGGCGAAGCCGCAGTTCGAGCCGGGGACGCCGGGGATCGTCACCGGGCCGTACACGGTCCCGTGGAAGGAGATCTGTCCGTACGTCGTCTCCTGGTAGTACTGGACGACAGTCGGAATGGACGCGGAGGGGCTGTTGAACATGATCGTCCCGGCCGTCTGCTGGGTGGGGTTGTCGGGCTGCGTCCAGGTGGGGCCGCCCTGGAAGCTCACGAGGATCACGGCCAGGCTGTGGTTCGACGGGACGGGCGCCGGATCGGTCGAGGCCGCCTCGAGTGGGGACAGCCCGGTCTGCTTGACCGCGGTGAGCGAGTCCGCGACCACCAGCGCGCCGTCCTGCATGGTTCCCTGGAGCCGCACGGGCGTCCCGGGATCGATCCACACGTGGTCGGGCGCGCGCACGGGCAAGGACGTGGCGCCCGAGACGAGCCTCCACTGCTGCGTCGACGACCCGTCGTAGCGATCCGCATGCACGACGACCAGCCGGCCGCTGCGCTGCACGAGCTCCGGGCCGCTGCCGGGATTCGCGCTGACGAGCGACGGGAGAGCGAGCAACGCGAGGGTCGCAACCCCGCCTGCGAGCATCAATCGCTTCCTCAAGGTCAACATCGTTGCCTCTCGGCGCCGTCGATGCAAGCGCTCGGCGGCATCCCCGCCTTTCGAGCAGGTCCGCGTTGCGCGACCGCGACCCCGCCGATCACGAGCGCGCCGCCCACCACGTAGCCGCCGAGCGTCGCGCCCAGGCCGAGCGCGGCGAGCGCGATCCAGCTGCCCGCGCCGAGCGCGCCGAAGCGGTCGATGGCGCCCCGCCTGCCCAACTACCACTCGCCCGACAACCCGACCGGAGGACAATTCGAGACCTCCGAACGCCGCGCTCATTCTTTGAGAGCTTCTTGGTCGTACTCGTGGAACCCGCGGCCGGCCTTGCGGCCGAGCCTTCCTGCCTCGACGTACTGACGCCACAGAGGGCAGGGCCGGAACTTCGGATCGCCGAAGCCGTCGTGCAGCACCTCGAGGATTGCCAGGCACGTGTCGAGGCCGATCAGGTCGGCCAGTGCCAGCGGGCCGAGCGGGTGGCTCATGCCGAGCCGCATGACCGTGTCGATCGCCTCGGCATCTCCGACGCCCTCGTACAGGCAGAAGGCCGCCTCGTTGAGCATCGGCAGGAGCATGCGGTTGGCCAGGAAGCCCGGCACGTCGCGCGCCTCGGCCACGGTCTTGCCCATCGCCTCGGCCGTGGCGCGTACCGTCGCGACGGTGGCGTCGCTCGTCTCGAGGCCGCGGATCAGCTCGACCAGCGGCATCAGCGCGGGCGGGTTCATGAAGTGCATCCCGCAGACCTGCGCCGGCCGCTCCGTGGCCGCCGCGAGACGCCCGATGGGGATCGAGGACGTATTGGATGCCAGCACCGCATCCGCGTTCAGCGCCGCGTCCAGCCGGCGGAAGAGCGCCAGCTTGAGCTCCACGTCCTCGCTGGCGGCCTCGATCGCGAGCTCGGCGTCGGCCGCGGTCTCCATGTCCGTGGACGTCGCGATGCGCGCCCGCACTGCGTCCGGGTCGTCGCACTGCCCCTTGGCGGCGAGCTTGGCGAGCGAGGCCGCGATGCCGGCGAGACCGCGCGAGAGCTGCTCCTCCCCCACGTCGACGAGCGTCACGCGCATGCCCGCGCTCGCGGCGACCTGAGCGATGCCTGCGCCCATCTGGCCGGCGCCGACCACAAGCACCCGATCCGTCACGACCCGTCGACCTCGATCACGATCGCGTCGCCCTGCCCGCCGCCCGAGCAGATCGCTGCCAGGCCGCGCCCGCCGCCGCGGCGGCGGAGCTCGTAGACGAGCGTCCCCATCAGGCGTGCGCCGGAGGCGCCGACCGGGTGGCCGAGCGCGACGGCGCCGCCGTTGACGTTGACGCGGCCGGGATCGACACCGAGGTCGCGCGACGACTGCAGCGCGACGGATGCGAACGCCTCGTTGATCTCGATCACTTCCATGTCCGCGGCCGTGAGGCCGGCGCGTCCCAGGGCGATCTGCGCCGCCCTCGCGGGCACGCGGGCGAGCGAGTCGTGCCGGTTGGCGGTGCAGCCCGTCGCGAGGATGCGCGCGAGCGGCTCGAGATTGCGCTCGTGCGCGAGATCGGCGTCGGCCACGACGAGCATCGCGGCGCCGTCGTTGACTCCCGGCGAGTTGCCCGCCGTGTGCGTGGGGTGCGCGTGGTCGAGCGGAGGCAGCGCGGCCAGGCGCTCGAGCGTCGTGTCGCGCCGCGGCGCCTCGTCGGTGTCGACCAGCGCCGGCCCGCCGCGCTCGGGAACCTCGACGGCCACGATCTCCTCTGCCATGCGTCCCGAATCGATTGCCGCCACGGCGCGCTGGTGCGAGCGCAGCGCCCACTCGTCGAGCTCGCCGCGTGTGAGGCCGAGCTCGTCCGCCACGGCGCTCGCCTGCTCGTACATGAGCTTGCCGCTCCAGGGATCGCGCAGGCCGTCGCGCAAGTTCGCGTCGAGCAACTCGCCGTCGCCGAAGCGGTAGCCGCTTCGCGCCCGCGGGAGCAGGTAGGGAGCGCTCGACATGGACTCCATCCCGCCCGCCAGCAGCAGGCGCTGGTCACCGGCGCGCACCATGAGATCGGCCAGGGCGACCGCGCGCATGCCCGATGCGCAGACCTTGTTGACCGTGTCCGAGCCAATCTCGTCGGGCACGCCCGCGGCCAGCGTGACCTGGCGCGACGGGATATGGCCCGCTCCCGCCTGGACGACCTGGCCGATCACGGCGTAGTCGATGTCGCTGGGCTCGACGCCGGCGCGCTGGAAGGCCGCCGAGGCTGCGACGACTCCGAGCTGCACAGCCGTGCGCGAGCTCAGGGCGCCGCCGAGGCGGCCGAACGGCGTGCGCGCGGCGGAGAGGATGACGGTGTGAGGCACGGCGGCAGGGTACCGCGCGGGCCCGGGCCACGGACTCGCCTCAAAGCCGGCTGCAAGCGGGCGCGGCATTCACGCGCGCCCCAGTTCGAACCACCTCCGACTGATAGCCTGCATAACCGATGCAATTCGCCTTCAACGGCACGGTGCCCGACGTGCTGGAATCCTTCGCCAGCGGGCTGCGAGCGGCGCTTCTCGAGCGGGGTTATGAAGAACTCGACGACGGAAAGAAAGCGCGGCTCGTACTCAACTTCATCGACCGCGCCGATCCGCGGCCCTTCAGACGCGTGGCCAAGTCGACGTTCGTGGCCTCGATCTGGGCCGAGAGCACCATCCCCGAGGACTTCCTCGCGCACGCCTACCCGGTGCTCGTACGCGCGCTCTCGAATCTGGCCGTGTGCGTCGTCCCCGGCCGCGAGGCGCGCTTCCTGACGCCCGAGCAGGGCAACTACTCGGTCATGTACGAGGGCGATGACGACACGTTCCAGCACGCGGTCGCCGCGCGCCTCGCCCCGCTCGCGGAGTCGACGCTCGTGGTCGACAACATCTTCACGCCGGATCTCGAGCCCGAGCTCTGGGGCGGCGACGAGCAGACCGCCGCCCTGCGCCGCGCCGGCGAGCGCCTCGAGGCGCTCGACCTGCTGCCGGCGCCGTTCCCGATCGAGAAGATCCTGCCCGCGCGCGACCTGCGGCACGTCATGCGCCTGTACTCGCTCGGCGGCCTCTCCTACGGCAACATGTCGGCGCGCAAGGACGACACGCGCTTCTGGATGAGCGCCTCGGGCGTCGACAAGTCGAAGCTGATCGACATCGGCCGCGACGTGATGCTCGTCACCGAATACGACACGAAGGCGCGCGCCATGCGCATCTCGATCCCTCCCGGCATCGAGCCGCGCCGCGTGTCCGTGGACGCGATCGAGCACTGGATGATCTACCGCGAGCACCCCGACGTCGGGGCGATCCTGCACGTTCACGCGTGGGTCGACGGCGTCGACGCGACCACCGTCAACTTCCCGTGCGGCACCGCGGAGCTGGCCGAGTCGGTGGCCGAGCTGGTGCGCGAGGCGCCCGATCCGGCGCACGCGATCATCGGCCTCAAGAACCACGGGCTGACGATCACGGGTTCCGACCTGGACGAGATCTTCGAGCGGGTCGAGCCGCACATCCAGCGGCACGTGCCGATGTCCTGAGCCCGGCGCGCCTCTCTGCATAAATAGGGGTCTGACCCCGATATATGCAGCCCCGGCTTGGGCTAGCGCGGGCGAGCCTTCAGCCCACGGTCGCGCAGGTACTTCACGGTCGCCTCCATCGCCTCGCGCACGGGGCGCGGCCGGAAGCCGAGCTCGCCCATCGCCCGCGCCGGCGTGAAGTACCAGTAATGGCACGCGGCCTCGATCTCCTCGGGACTGAGCGGCACCGGGAGCCGGAGCGCACGCCCGATCCGAGCGCCGGCGATGAGAAGTGCCGGCGGCAGCTCGAACGTGCGCCGCCGCTTGCCGTCGACGTCGCCTGCGAGTGCGAAGAACTGCCGATGACTGAGGTTTCCGTCCTCGCTGGTGAGGATGTAGCGACGGCCGCTCACTCCCCGGCGTTCCAGGGCCAGCAGCCCGTCCGCCACGTCGCGCACATCGACGGAGGAGATCCCTCCCTCGACCGTCGTGCGCAGAACGCCGCGCAGATATTCCTCGACGACGAACGTATTGATGCGATTGACGTCCCCGGCGCCGAGCAGGAATCCGGGACAGGCCAGGACGATGTCCTGCCCCTCGGCGACAGCGCGTAACGCCAGCTCCTCACCCAGCCGCTTGCTACGGGAGTAGCGGTTGCGCCAGGCTCCCTCCGGGAAGGGGGAGTCCTCGTGCTGCGGTCGCGCCGGGTCTTCCGTGTACCCCACGGCGGCGATGCTCGAGACCTGCACGACACGCCCGCTCCCGGCCTGCCGCGCCGCGGCCAGCAGGTTCGCCAGGCCGTCGACGTTCACCGCCTGCTGGCGCGCCTCGTCCTTCGCGTCGTAGGACAGCACGCCGGCGAGGTTGAACACGGCCTCTGCGCCCGCACAGGCGGCGGGCAGCGTCTCCGGCTGGGTCACGTCCCCCGTCACGCGCTCGACTGCGAGGCCGTCGAAGGCGTCGCTCGGGCGACGCTCGAGGACGCGGACGGTACGACCTTCCTCCAGGAGGCGCGTGACGAGGACGCGCCCCATGAATCCGGTGGCGCCGGTGACGAGGACGGGACTCACGGCGCCAGAGCCTACCTTGACATCGCAGTCGCTCCAGCCGAGACTACGGCCGATGTACCTCGTCGCCCGCAGTGCTGCTCCGAGCCCCCGCTGGGGCTGGTGGCGCTGGTCCAGGCGGCGGGGCGCTCACGCCTAGTCGCGGCACGTGGCCGCGCTAGACACCCCGCCGAGCCTCTCCTGGAGGTTCGTCGCGTTGCTCCAATGACAAGCCAGCCCTTCACACGGACCGTCCCTCCGCCAGCCGCGCGCAGGCGCGCTCGCCCGACCGTGCGCGAGTTGCCGGCCGACCTGCTCACTCCGGTGGCCGCGTACCTCCGCGTCCGCCACCGCGGGCCGGGGTTCCTGCTGGAGTCGGTCGAGCGCGGCCAGCAGGTCGGACGCTATTCGTTCATGGGCGCCGGCTGCGAACCGCTGCAACTCGACGCCGCGAGCGGGTTCGAGCCGCTGCGCAGCGCGCTGGCGCGCCACGGCGACGCCGACCTCGAGGGGCTGCCGCCCTTCTGCGGCGGAGTGGTCGGCTGCCTCGCGTACGACGCGGCCTCGGCCTTCGAGCCGAGTGTGCCGCTGCCGCCCGATCGAGAGGGCGACGACGACGCGCTCGGGCGCTTCCTGTTCGCGCCCGTCGTGGTCGCGTTCGACCACGTGCGGCAGACGCTGCAGGTCGTCGCGCAGCCCGGCTACGGCAAGGCGGCGGACGAGCTCTGCGCCGACCTGCTCGGCCCGTTGCCCGCGGGCGTCGAGCCCGTCCCGGCCCTGACCGGTGCCGGCCAGAGCTACCCCGAGCGCACGCCTGCGGAGTACGAGGACATGGTGCGGGCCGCGCAGGTCCACATCGAGCGCGGCGACGTCTTCCAGATGGTGCCCTCGCAGCTGATCGCACGCCCGACGGCCGCCAGCGCGTTCTCGCTCTACCGCGCGCTGCGCGCGGTCAACCCGTCGCCCTACATGGTGTTCTGCGACCTCGGTGAGCGCCAGATCGTGTCGGCCTCGCCGGAGACGCACGTCTCGCTTTCGCGCGCCGGCGTGGCGACGCTCAAGCCGATCGCGGGCACGCGGCGGCGCGACGCCGACGGAGCTGCCGACGACGCCCTCGCGCATGAGCTCGAGGCCGACGAGAAGGAGCGCGCCGAGCACCTGATGCTCGTGGATCTGGCGCGCAACGACCTCGGGCGCGTCTGCGAGCCCGGCAGCGTGCGGGTGTCCAAGCTGCTCGAGGTCGAGCGCTACTCGCACGTGATGCACCTCGTCTCGCAGGTCGACGGGAGCCTGCGCGCAGGCGAGGACGCACTCTCCCTCCTGCAGGCGACGTTCCCGGCAGGCACGGTCAGCGGCGCGCCAAAGGTGCGCGCAATGCAGCTGATCTCTGCCATCGAGGGGACCCGCCGCGGCGTGTACGCCGGCGCGCTCGGCTACGTCGGCTTCGACGGCGCGCTCGACACGTGCATCGCACTGCGGACGATCGTCATGCACGACGGGGTCGCCCTGCTGCAGGCCGGAGCGGGCATCGTCGCCGACTCCGACCCCGCCAGCGAGCACGTGGAGTGCATGAACAAGCTGGCCGCGCTGTCGGCGGCGATCGACCTCGCCGAGACGGGAAGCTACGGCCGATGACCGTGATCGCGCCGCCGGGCGCCGCCGAGGACGCCCCGCGCGTCCTGCTGATCGACAACTACGACTCCTTCACCTACAACCTGGCGCACCTGTTGTGCGAGTCGGGCGCCGTGGTGGACGTCCGCCGGCACGACGCGGTGACGCCCGACGAGGCCGACGCCCTCGCGCCGACGCACCTGGTCGTCTCCCCCGGCCCCGGCCGCCCCAACGAGGCGGGCGTCTCGGCGGCGCTGATCGAGCGCTTCGCCGGCCGCGTGCCCGTGCTGGGCGTCTGCCTCGGGCATCAGTGCATCGTCGAGGTCTACGGCGGCGTGGTCGAGCGCGCGCGCCGGCTCATGCACGGCAAGGTCGGCACGGTCGACCGCATCGAGGCCGACACGCTGCTCGATGGCCTGCCCGAGTCGTTCGAGGCCGGCCGCTACCACTCGCTGGCTGCGATCGAGCCGCTGCCCGAGGTGCTGATCGCCACGGCACGCGACAGGGACGGCGAGGTCATGGCCCTGCGCCACCGCGACATCGCGCACCTGCACGGCGTGCAGTTCCACCCGGAATCCGTGCTCACTCCCGCCGGCGACGTGATCGCGCGAAACTTCCTCGCCATGGGGAGCGCGGCGTGATCTCGGAGACGATCGACCGGCTGCTGGCCGGGGACGCGCTCAGCGCGGGGGACACCGAGGCAGCGGTCGGCCTCGTCATGCGGGGCGAGGCCGACCCGGCGCAGATCGCGGGCCTGCTCGTCGCGCTGCGTGCCAAGGGCGAGACGGTGGACGAGCTGGTCGGTGCCGCCCGCGCGATGCGCGCCCACGTCGTCGCGGTGCGTCCCTCGCGAGACGACCTCGTCGACACGGCGGGCACCGGCGGCGACGGCTCCGGGACGTTCAACATCTCCACCACCGCTGCGCTCGTGGCCGCCGCGTGCGGCTGCGCCGTCGCCAAGCACGGCAACCGCGCCGCGTCGTCGCGCTCGGGCTCGGCCGACATGCTGGAGGCGCTCGGCGTGCCGATCGCGCTCTCTCCCGAGCAGGCGGCCGAGATGATCGACCGCTACGGCTTCGGCTACCTGCACGCGCCTGCGCACCATCCGGCGATGCGCTACGCGGGGCCCGTGCGGCGCTCGCTGGGCGTGCGTACCGTCTTCAACCTGCTCGGGCCGCTCACCAACCCGGCCGGCGCACGCCGCCAGCTGATCGGCGTCTACGCGCCACAGTGGGTCGAGCCCATGGCCCACGCGCTCGCGCAGCTCGGCTGCGAGTACGGCATGGTCGTCCACGGCCAGCCGGGCATCGACGAGCTCTCGCCCTGCGGCGCGACGATAGTGGCAACGGTGCGCGACGGCGCCGTGACCGTCAGCGAGCTCGACGCGCGCGAGCTCGGCGTGCCGCTGTGCACGCTCTCCGACCTGGCCGGGGGCGATCCGGAGCGCAACGCGGAGATCTCGCTCGCGGTGCTCGGCGGCGAGCTGGGCCCTGCAGCCGACGCGACGGCGCTCAACGCCGCCGCGACGTTGCTCGTGGCGGGGCGTGCCGCAGATCTCGCCGAGGGCCTCGCGGCGGCGCGCGAGGCGCTGCGCTCCGGGGCGGCCATGGCGACGTTGTCGGCGCTCCGTGCCGCCGGGAAGGAACTGACATGAGCTACCTCGAGGGAATCGGAGCGTGGACGCGCGAACGCCTCGAGGAGCGCCGCGAGACGCGCTCGCTGGCCGCAGCGCTGCTCGAGCGGGGCGGCCGGTCCGTGATCGCCGAGGTCAAGCGCGCCTCGCCCTCGCAGGGCGAGATCGCGCCCGGCGCAGATCCCGCGACCGTCGCCCGCCAGTACGCCGACGACGGCGCGGCGGCAATCTCGGTCCTGACCTCGGGCCGCGACTTCGGCGGTTCCTACGCCGACCTCGCCGCCGTCCGCGCCGTCGTCGACCTGCCGGTGCTGTGCAAGGACTTCTTCGTCGACGTGTGGCAGGTCACCGAGGCGCGCGTCCACGGCGCCGATGCGATTCTCGTGCTGCTCGCACTCGTCGAGGACAGCCTCGCGGCCGACCTCATCCAGGCGGCCGAGGATCTCGAGATGGAGGCGCTCGTCGAGGTGCACACCGGCCCCGAGCTGGAGCGTGCGCTCGATCTCGGAACGCCGATCATCGGCGTCAACGCACGCGATCTGGCGACCCTCGAGATCGACCGCGCGCGCCAGATCGAGCTGCTGCGCCGGCTGCCCCGCGGGCTCCTCCGCATCGCCGAGTCGGGCATCGATACGCCGGACCACGCCCGCGCCGTGCGCGACGCGGGCGCGGACGCGCTGCTCGTCGGGACGGCGCTCATGCGCGACCCCGCGCTGCTGCCGGCGCTCGTGCGGAGCGGCGCGTGACGCTCGTCAAGATCTGCGGCGTCCGCCGCGCCGAGGATGCGGCTGCCGCCGTCGCGGCCGGGGCCGACATGATCGGCGTGGTCTTCTGGGAGCCGAGCCCGCGCTTCGCAACCGAGGAACAGGCCCGGCGCGTGCGCGAGGTCGTCCCGCAGGGGGTCCCGCTCGTCGGCGTGTTCGTCGACGAGGACCCCGAGCGCATGGACGATCTGGCCGGGAGCGTCGGTCTCGACCGGATCCAGCTGCACGGCTCGGAGTCGCGTGTGCTGGTCGAGCATTACGGCGCGCGCGCGATCCGCGGCGTGCGCGACGGCGATCTCTCCGTCGTGCCCCCGGGCGTGCCGGTCATCTTCGACCGGCCCTGGGGCGAGACACGCGACATCGAGGCGCTCTACGCGCACTGGCGCGCAGCCAGCCGTCTCGTCGCCGACTGGCCGCTGCTGCTGGCCGGTCGTCTGGACGCCGGCAACGTGGCCCAGGCCGTGCGCGAGGTGCGCCCCTACGGCGTCGATGTCGCGAGCGGCGTCGAGAGCTCGGCGGGGATCAAGGATCACGAACTCGTGCGGCGCTTCGTCGCCGCCGCCAAGGAGGCGACATTAGCACGGCAGAGCGAGGGCTCGACGTCCAGCACGCGCCCGATGGGCTCGGCCACTTCGGCCGCTTCGGCGGGCGCTTCGTCCCCGAGACCGTGATGGCGGCGCTGGACGAGCTCGAGGCAGCGCTCGCCACCGCGCTCGTCGACCCCTCCTTCGAGGCCGAGCTCGCGGCGCTCGGCCGCGACTACGTCGGGCGCCAGACGGCGCTCTACCTCGCAGAGCGGCTCACCGCGCAGGTCGGAGGCGCGCGCATCTGGCTCAAGCGCGAGGATCTGGCGCACACCGGCGCTCACAAGATCAACAACGCCGTCGGGCAGGCGCTGCTCGCGCGGCGGCTCGGCAAGCAGCGCATCGTGGCCGAGACCGGCGCGGGCCAGCACGGCGTGGCGAGCGCGACCGTGTGCGCGCGCTTCGGGCTCGAGTGCATCGTCTACATGGGCGAGGAGGACACGAGGCGCCAGGCGCCCAACGTCACGCGCATGCACCTGCTGGGCGCGACCGTCGTGCCCGTGACGTCCGGCACTGCGACGCTCAAGGAGGCCATGAACGAGGCCATCCGCGACTGGATCGCGAACGTCGAGACGACCCACTACCTGATCGGATCCGCCGCCGGACCGCACCCCTACCCCACGCTGGTGCGCGAGTTGCAGTCGGTGATCGGCCGCGAGGCGCGGGCGCAGATGCAGGCGCAGGCGGGGCGCCTGCCCGACGCCGTGGTGGCCTGCGTCGGCGGCGGCTCGAATGCGATCGGCACGTTCCATGCGTTCCGGGACGATCCCGTGCGGCTGATCGGCGCCGAGGCCGGTGGCGACGGCGCCGACCTGCATGCAGCCTCGATCGGCGGCGGGCGCGTCTCGGTGCTGCACGGCTCGCGCTCCTACGTGCTGTGCGACGAGTGGGGTCAGGTCTCGGAGAGCCACTCCATCTCGGCGGGCCTCGACTACCCGGGCGTCGGGCCCGAGCACGCGCACCTGGCCGAGAGCGGGCGCGCGGAATACGTGCGCGTGAGCGACGAGGAGGCGCTCGCCTGCTTCCACCGCCTGTGCCGCAGCGAGGGCATCATCCCGGCACTCGAGTCGTCGCACGCCCTCCACGCCGCCGAGGGGCTGGCACGCGAGATCGGGCCCGGCGGGGACGTGCTGGTATGCCTCTCGGGCCGCGGCGACAAGGACATCGACACCGTCATCGGCCGGAGCGGCCGGTGATCTTGCGCACGCCGGCGCTGGCGATCTATCTGATGGCCGGCGAGGATCTCGCGGAGCAGGCCGCGGCGGCCGTCGAGGCCGGCGCGACCGCGATCGAGGTGGGCATCCCGTTCTCGGATCCGCTCGCCGACGGCCCCGTGATCCAGCGTGCGGCACACGCCGCCCTGATGGCCGGCATGACGCCACCGCGCTGCCTCCAGGCACTCGCGGCCACGCGGGCTCGGCTCGGCGACGAGGTGCCCCTGATCCCCATGACCTACGCGGCGATCGTCGAGCGCTACGGCGTGGCGCGCTTCTGCGCCGACGCGGCCGGCGCCGGCGCGACCGGGCTGATCGTCGCCGACGTGCCGCCGGACGACGGGGACGAGCTGCAGGCGGAGAGCGCGCGCAACGGCATCGATCTCGTCCAGCTGATCTCGCTCACCAGTGCGGATGCGCGCCTCGCGATGGCCTGCCGCACCAGTCGCGGGTTCATCTACGTGGTGTCGGCGATCGGCACGACGGGCGCACGCGAGGAGCTCGACGTGGAGCGGCTGCGCGGCCTGCTGGCGCGGGTGCGAGCGCACGCCGGAGGGCTGCCGCTGCTGTGCGGCTTCGGCGTGTCGCGCGCCTCGCAGGTACGCGACCTGCGCGCTGCGGGCGCCGACGGCGTGATCGTCGGCTCGGCCGCGATCGATGCCGTCAACCGGGGCGGCGCAGACGAGCTCGAGCGGTTCGTGGCGTCGCTCGCACAAGGGC
>JALYLC010000473.1 GCA_030774435.1 Actinomycetota bacterium | reverse complement strand
GCATATAAAGGGGTCTGACCCCTTTATATGCAGCGCACAAAGTCACGGGTAGGCCGCGATTGCCGCCTCGATGCCCTCGCGGGTGATCAGCTCGACGCAGTCGGCAGCGGACGCGACCATCGGGGCGGGGTCCTCGTCGGGCTCGAACGGCGAGAGGAGCCAGTCGGCGAGGTCGCGGCGCTCGCCCGGGCGCGGCCGTCCGACGCCGCAGCGGACGCGGCCGAAGTCGCGCGTGCCGAGGCGCTCGGCGACGGAGCGCAGGCCGTTGTGACCGCCGAGGCCGTCTGCGAGCTTCGCGCGCACCTGGCCGAAGCGCGCCTCCACGTCGTCGTGCACGCAGATCAGTTGATCCGGCTCGAGTCCGTAGGCGCGCATCGCCTTCTGCACCGGGCCGCCCGAGAGGTTCATGAAGCCGAGCGGGCGCAGCAGCGCGACCGTCGTGCCGTCCTCGAGCCGCACCTCGCTGAGCGCGCCGCCGTGCTTCTCGCGCTCGGGCGGCGCGTGCCAGCGCGCAGCCAGCTCAGCGGCGACGAGATAGCCGAGGTTGTGACGGGTCAGTGCGTAGCGCGAGCCCGGATTGCCGAGCCCGGCGACCAGCATGTCCACGGGCGTGCGCCGCGTGCGGAAGCGGAAGAAGGAGGCTACTCCGCGTCCGCGGACTCGCCGCCCTCGCCTTCGGCCTCGGCTTCGTCCTCGCCGCCCTCGCGTGCCTCGGCAGCCTCTGCGGCCTCCAGAGCCTCGGCCTCGGCGGCCTCTTCCTCGGGCGTCGGGCCCTTGGGCTCCGCGACGCTCGCGAGCATCGTGTCGGGGTCGCCGATGTAGGTGATGCCCGGCCGCATGGGGAGATCGGAGAGCTTGATCGAGTCGCCGATGCCGAGCGCCGAGATGTCGAGCTCGACGTGCTCGGGCAGATCGCCCGGCAGTGCCTCGATCGTCAGCTCGTGCGCGTTCTGCGCCAGGATGCCGCCGAATGTCTTGACGCCCTCGGCCTCGCCCACGAACAGGATCGAGACGGTCGCCTGGATCGGCCGGTCCATGCGCACCTCGAGCAGGTCGAAGTGCTGCAGGGTGTCGCGCAGCGGGTGCAGCTGCATGGCCTTGATGATCGCGTGCACCGGCGTCTTGGCCCCGGGCACCTTGACCTCGAGCACCGCGTGGCGACCGCCGGCCTCGCTCAGCGCCTCGCGCAGATGACGGCTCTCGACCGCGAACGCGAGCGCCTCGCGGCCGTTGCCGTACAGCACGCCCGGGATCTTGCCCGTGCGGCGCACGGCGCGCGCGCTGGACGTCCCACCGATCTCACGTGTCTCGATCTCGAGCATGACTGCCTTCTCGCGTGTTCATGGGACGGCTCCCGCCGTCCCTAGAAAAGCTGGTTCTCGCCCTTGAAGATGGCCGACACCGAGTCATCGGTGAAGACGTTGTGGATGGTCTCGGCGAGGATCCGCGCGACCGATAGCACCCGCACCTTGTCGGGCCTGGTCGTCGGATCGACGGGAATGGTATCGCAGACGACGACTTGCTCGAGCACCGAGTCCTCCAGGCGCTGCAGCGCGGGCTCCGAGAACACCGGGTGCGTGGCGCAGGCGTAGATGCAGCGCGCGCCCGCCTCGTGGATCGCCTGGGCGCCGGCGACGAGCGTCCCGGCGGTGTCGATCATGTCGTCGGAGATGACGCAGGTCTTGCCCGCGACGTCGCCGATCACGTTCGTGACCTGGACGTGGCTGTGCGACGGGCGCTCCTTGGTGAGCACCGCCAGCTCGCCGCCGAGCATCTCGGCGAACTTCTTGGCGAGCTTGACTCGACCGGTGTCGGGCGAGATGACGACGATCTCGTCGCGCGGCAGGCCCAGATCGAGGAAGTACTGCTGGAACATCGGCAGCGCCGTCATGTGGTCGACCGGAACGCGGAAGAAGCCCTGCACCTGACCGGCGTGCAGGTCCATCGTCAGCACGCGATCGACGCCCGCGGTCTCCAGCATGTCGGCCATCAGGCGGGCCGTGATGGGCTCGCGCGGTGCCGACTTCTTGTCCTGGCGCGCATACGGGAACCACGGGACGACGGCCGTGATGCGCTTGGCGGAGGCCAGGCGCGCCGCGTTGATCATGATCAGCAACTCGACCAGGTTGTCGTTGCAGGGCCGCGAGCAGGACTGGATCAGGAAGACGTCGGAGCCGCGCACCGACTCGTTGAAGCGGACGTAGGTCTCGGTGTTCGGAAACGTCTTGAGCGTCGACTCGCCCAGGGCTACCCCGAGGTCGTCGGCGATACGCTCGGCCAGGTCGATGCTGGAACGCCCGGCGAACAGCATCATCCGCCGGAACGAGGTGCCGTCGCGCGAGCTGCTGCGCGGTTCGTCGGCCCCATTGCCCCCGTCGCGCGGGGGAAGGAACTGGCCGGCGCCGAACAGGCTGTCGTCCATCAGTGCTCGCCCTCCTTCCGGCGCGCGTCGACCCGCGCGGCATATCCAGGCTTGGTCGTCTGGCGCGGACGCGCGATCGCGAGCGCACCCGGTTCGACATCCTCCGTGATCACGCTGCCCGCTGCGACGTAGGCGCCGTCGCCGATCGTGATCGGCGCGACCAGCGTCGAGTGCACCATCGTGCTCACGCGCTCGCCGATCGTGGTGCGGTGCTTGCGCTGGCCGTCGTAGTTGGCGGTGATCGTACTGGCGCCGAGATTGCTTCCCGCGCCGACGTCGGTGTCGCCGAGGTAGCTCAGGTGCGGCACCTTGGCGCGCTCGCCGAGCCTCGAGTTCTTGAGCTCGACGAAGCGGCCGACCTGCGCGCCGTCGGCCAGCGTGCACCCCGGACGCAGGTACGCGAAGGGCCCGACCCTGCAGCCTTCGCCGACGGTGCCGTCGTCGATCATGGCGTTTGGGCCGATCACGCTGCCCGCGCCGACCGCGGTGGCGCCGCGCAGCATGACATTGGGCTCCAGGCGGCAGCCCGGTTCGAGGCGCACGCTGCCATCCACGTACGTCGTGGAAGGATCGACGATGCGAACGCCCGCCAGCATGTGGTCGCGAAGGATGCGTGCGCGCAGGCCCGCCTCGCGCTCGGCCAGCTCGACGAGCGTGTTGACGCCCTCCCCGGTCTCGGGCGCGGGCTCGTCGACCGCCACGGCAGCGCTGCCGTCCGCCGCGAGCAGGCCGACGACGTCGGTCAGGTACAGCTCGCCCTGCGCGTTGTGCGCGCTGAGCCGCGGCAGTGCGGAGGCCAGCGCGTCCCGGCGGAAGCAGTAGAGCCCGACGTTGAACTCGTCGAGCGCCAGCTCGGCAGCAGTGGCGTCGCGCGCCTCCACGATGCGCGCCACCCGCTCGCCGTCGCGCACGACACGACCGTATGCGTGCGGAGGGGCCAGGCGGGCACTCACGAGCGCGCCGCCGACGCCGTCGGCGCAGGCCTCGATCGTGCGGCGCACGGTCTCGGGCTCGATCAGCGGCGTGTCGCCCGAGAGGACCACGACGAGCTCCGCACCGGCCGGCACCGCCTCGAGGCCCACCCGCACGGCGTCGCCCGTGCCGTTGGCGGGAGACTGCACCACCACGCGGCAGTCCGGCAGTGCGGCCGCGATCGCCTCGGCCGTCTCGGGGCCCGCCACGACGACCACGTCGTCGGCTCCGGCAGCGCGCGCGGCACGGACGACCCAGGCCAGCATCGGCAGCCCGCACAGTTCGTGCAGGACCTTCGGCAGCGGCGAGCGCATCCGGGTGCCCAGCCCGCCGGCCATGATGATCGTGGTGATGGCAGCCATCGGCGCGGCGCCCGTGGGAGCGCGCGGGCAGTCTATCGGCATCCCTCGCGATGACGACAGAGGCGCGCGACTCGGGAGGGAAAGCGTGCAGGACGGGTTGTCCCGCGCAGTCGCGCGCGGCTCCGTATCCTCGGCGCCTCATCGGTCCCGACGAGTCAGGAGCAGCCGTCGCCATGCCCGTCAAGGCGATCCACCACGTCGACCTCGCCGTCGCGGACGTCGAGCGCTCGCTGGCCTTCTACCTGGCGCTGCTCGGGCCGCTCGGGGTCGAGGAGGCCTATCGCTACGCGACCTACCGCGGTAGCGAGCAGGTCGTCTACCTCCGCATCGGCAGCCAGCTCCTGGGGTTCCGTTGTGCCGACGGCGGCGAGCACCGCTACTACGGCGTCGGCCTCGAGCACCTGGCCATCACCGTCGAAACCAGGGACGAGCTCAACGGCGTCCACGCCCGCTGCCTCGAGATCGGCGCGAACGTGCAATTTCCGCCCGAGGAGGACAGGGATATCCCGGGTTACTGGGCGCTCTTCGTATTCGACCCGGACGGCTTCCGGCTGGAGGTCGTGCACTGGCCGGGCGAGGAGGCCTACGAGCCCGGCTGAGGGACTGGGGCGCCAGGATTCGAACCTGGGATCACGGGACCAAAGCCCGTTGCCTTACCGCTTGGCCACGCCCCACCGGCTCGCCAGTCTACGAGGCGTCGCCGTCAGCCCCGGCTGCGATCGCCGAGCAGCCGCATCAGCAGCACGAGCAGCACGACGACGGCGATCAGGAACACGAAGAACACGGTCACGGGAATCGCAACCGCCACGAGCGCGAGCAGGCCTTGCGCGAACGCCACGATCCAGGCGGCCTCGCGTATCGATCCCGGCGGCAGCTGGCGCCCGACGAACCAGTAGGCGGTCACGGCCAGCAGGGCGAACAGCACGAGCGCCAGCAGGTCGGCGTGCCAGAACGCCACGCCGAGGAACTCGATCGCGGCCAGGCCGCCCGCCAGCATCACGCGGCGCTGCCGCAACTTCGCGTGGAGGCCGCGCGGGCCGGGCGGCGGCACGCGCCGTCCGTCGCGATCGACGACGACCACGTCCTCGGGTCCGACCTTGTAGCTCACGCCGTGATCCTAGCGCCGCCGCCGGTTTGCGTCAGGCGGCTGACCGCGATCCAGGGCGCGCTGCCCCGCAGCCGTTCGTCGGCCGACCGCGCGCTGTACTCATCGGCGAACAGGCCGAAGACGGCCGAGCCGGAGCCGCTCATGGCGGCGGCCAGCGCCCCGCTCGCGAGCAGCCGCGCTCGCAGCGCCAAGACCGGCGGGCAGAGCTCAGCCGCCGGAGCGCCGAGGTCGTTCTCGATCAGGGCGGCGAGCTGCTCGACATCCTCGGTCGCGAACGGCTCGGCGGCGAGCGCAGCGACGCGCTCCCGCGCCCCGGCGGGCGGGCGGTAGCGCGCATAGACCTCGGCGGTGCCGAGCGCCACTCCCGGCCACGCCGTGACGACCCAGGCGGCGGCCCGCACCGGGCAGGGCTCGAGCAACTCGCCGCGACCGCGAGCGAGCGCCGTCTCGTGGCCGGAGACGAAGAACGGGACGTCCGAGCCCACCTCCGCCGCGAGTGCCGTCAGGTCGCGGAGCGCGAGCGGCTCGGGCAGCGTTGCGTTGGCGAGCCGCAGCGCGGCGGCCGCATCGGCGCTCCCTCCACCGAGTCCCGCGCCAACCGGCACGCACTTGTCGATGTGCACCCGCCACCCCGCCTCATGGCCCGTGCGCGCTGCAAGGAGGCCGAGTGCGCGCGTGACGAGCGAGTCTCCGCCGGCCAGCGCGGGCGCCTCGACGCGGGTCGCGGCCGCCGGTTCCAGTTCCAGGCTGTCACCGAGCGCGAGGGCGGCGAGCACGGTCGCGACTTCGTGGTAGCCGTCGGCGCGCAGCGCCCCCACGCGCAGGCTGAGGTTGATCTTGGCGCCCGCGATCACGTCAGGCCGTCGTTCGCGCGAGCACCGCGAAGGCCTCGGGTGGCAATGTCTCGGCCCGCGCCCCTGGATCGATGCCGGCCGCGCGCAGCGCTGCCCCGACCTCGGCGCGATCGCCGAGCCAGCCCGACAGCGCGAGCGCGTTGGCGACCGTTTTGCGGCGGTAGCCGAAGGCGGCGCGCACGGTCGCCACGATCCGGGGCCAGTCGGCGGCGAGCTCCCCCCACTCCGGCCTGCGCGCGAACGCGATCAGGGTCGAGTCGACGTTCGGAACGGGTACGAAGACGCTGCGCGAGACGGCGTGCCGTCCCGTGGGCTCGAGTGCGAGCGCACAGAGCACGCTCGGGCCGCCGTAGAGCGCGGCCCCGGGAGCGGCGGTCAGGCGCTCGGCGATCTCGCGCTGCACGAGCACGCACCAGCGCTGCAGGCCGGGCAGGGCGCCGATCGAGTCGAGCACGAGCGGCGCGGCCACGTGGTAGGGCAGGTTCGCGACGAACGCGGTCGCAGGCGGCTCGAAGCTCGCCAGGTCGAGGCGCATCGCGTCGCCCCAGTGGACAGTGACGTTGTCGCAGCCGGCCAGCGTGCGAGTCAGCGCACGCTCGAGCCGGCGGTCGATCTCGACCGCGTGCACGTGCGCACAGTGCTCGGCCAGGTGCGCGGTGAGCGTGCCGACGCCCGCGCCGATCTCCATCGCCACGTCGTCGGGGGCCAGGGCCGCCAGCCGCTCGATCACGCCGAGCAGGTTGTCGTCGACGAGGAAGTGCTGCCCGAGGTCCTTGTCCGGCCGCAGGCCGAGCTCGGCCAGCCGGGCGAGCGTGACCTGGCGCGGCGCGCTCACGGCAGGGCGAACGCACGGGCTGCGTTCGCCTCCACCTGCGCCGCCAGCTCCGCGGCGGCCACTCCGCGCATGGCCGCCACGGCGCTGAGCGTCTCGAGCACGTAGCGAGGGCGATTCGGCTTGCCGCGGTGCGGCAGCGGCGAGAGGTACGGGCAATCGGTCTCGAGCAGCAACAGCTCGGCCGGGGCCATCGCGGCCGCGGCAGCCAGCGGCGCGGCCGACGGGTAGGTCACGTTGCCGGCGAACGACAGGTACCACCCGCGCTCGACGACCTCGTCCAGGTGCTCCGGTAGCGAGAAGCAGTGCAGGACGACGGCGCAGCTCGTCGCGCGCAGCACCGCAAGCGTGTCGTCGGCCGCCTCGCGCGTGTGGATCACGAGCGGCTTGCCGTGCCGCTCGGCAAGTTCGACCTGGCCGGCGAATGCCGTTGCCTGAGCCTCCCGGGAGGCGCGATCGCGGTAGTAGTCGAGGCCGCACTCCCCCACGGCCACGGCGGCCGGGTCGCCGAGCAGCGCATCCAGGCGCGTGCTCACCTCGTCGTTCCACAGCTCGGCGCGATGCGGATGCAGCCCCACCGTGGCGAAGACGCCGGGGTGCGCGCGCGCCAGGCCGATCGCCTGCTCTGCGAGCTCCGGCGAGTCGCCGACGCACACGATGCGCTCGACGCCGGCCGCGGCAGCGTCCTCGATCGCCGCGTCGGGGCCATCCTCGAGGCCCTGCAGGTGCGCGTGGGTGTCGATCACGCCGCGGGCGCGTCGATGCGCGGGAACAGCGAGCCGCCCGACGCGTCGACCGTGTGACCGCTGCCGGAGCCGAGCACCGTCCGGTCGAAGGCGACGTCGTCGGGCGCCTCGCCGACGGCCGCGAGCATGAGCGGCGCCTTCGCGGGCAGGAACGGCCACAAAAGCACGGCCAGGACGCGCACGCCCTCGCACAGCGTCGCCAGCGTCTCGTCGAGTGCGGCCACCGCCTCCGGATCCTCGCGCTTGGCGAGCTCCCAGGGTGCGCGCGCCTCGACGAAGCGGTTGAGCGCGCGCACGAGCTCCCAGACGCGCTCGAGCGCGCCCGTGAAGTCGAGGTGCTCGAAGCGCTGGTCGTAGCCGTCGGCCGTCTCGGCGGCCAGATCGACCAGCTCGGGCGCCGACGCGACCGCGGGGATCACGCCGTCGCGATAGCGCGTGACCATGGCGATGCTGCGGGAGACGAGGTTGCCGAGCTCGTTCGCGAGCTCGCCGTGGTAGCGATCGTGCATGCCGGCGTAGCCGACGCCGCCGTCCTGCCCGAACGCGACCTCGCGCAGCAGGTAGTAGCGCAGCGCATCGGGGCCGTAGGCCGCGACCGCCGGCCGGTAGTCCATCGCGTTGCCGCGCGTCTTGGACATGCGGTGCCCGTCCTGGCCGGCGAGCATGCCGTGGATGAAGAGCTGGCGGGGCAGCTCGTAGCCGGCCGAGAGCAGCATGGCCGGCCAGATCACGGCGTGGAAGCGCAGGATGTCCTTGCCCAGGAGCTGCCAGCGCGCAGGCCACAGGCGCGCGGTCAGGTCCTCGCCCGGCCGCGCGTACGTGAGCGCGGAGGTGTAGTTGATGAGGGCGTCGATCCAGACATAGATGGCCTGGTCGGGATCCCACGGCAGCGGCACCCCCCAGTGGACGGACTCGCGCGTGATGGACACGTCCTCGAGCCCGCCCTCGACGAACGAGCGCACCTCGTTCAGGCGCGTCTGGGGCAGGACGAACGGCGGGTCCTGCGCGTAACGCTCGAGTAGCGGCTCCGCGTAGGCCGAGAGCCGGAAGAACGTGTTGCGCTCCTCCGTGAAGACCGGCACCGTGCCGTGCTCGGGACAGCGCCCGTCGATCAGGTCGGCCTCGGTGTAGAACGCCTCGCAGGCGGTGCAGTAGAGACCCGAGTAGGTGCTCTCGTAGAGGTCGCCGCGCTCGCGCATGCGCTCGACGAACTGCTGCACGAAGGCCTCGTGCTCGGGGTCCGTCGTGCGGATGAAGAAGTCGTTGGCCGCCTCGATCGTGCGGGCCAGCTCGCGGAAGCGCTCGGCGATCGGGTCCGCCCACTGCTTGGGCGTCAGTCCGGCCGCGGAGGCGGCCTGCTGCACCTTCGAGCCGTGCTCGTCGGTGCCCGTGAGGAAGAACGCATCGGCGCCCGCGCGGCGCGCGTGCCGCGTGGCGACATCCGCCGCGATCGTCGTGTACGCGTGACCGAGGTGCGGCTCGCCGTTGACGTAGTAGATCGGCGTCGTGACGTAGTAAGGCTCACCGGGGCGCGGCATCACGGCAGTGTAGGTCGCAGCTACGTCTTGGGCGCACCGGCCGCGGCGTCGTAGAGCGCCCGCCGTGGCGCGCCCGTGAGGCGCGCCACGAGCTCGCTCGCACGGCGAGTGGGCAGCCCCAGCGCGACGAGGTCGCGCACTGCCTCGAGCGCCTCGGGCCCGGGC
>JALYLC010000472.1 GCA_030774435.1 Actinomycetota bacterium | reverse complement strand
GCTCGCTACCGCGGCCGCGAGATGGGCACGGCGGGCGAGGGTTCTTTGCCAAAGTTCGACGGACCTGCACGAGCGATCCGCTGCGCGATGGCGATCGCGGAGGCAGTGCGAGATCTGGGCCTCGAGGCAGGGCGGGCCTGCGCACGGGCGAGTGCGAGCTGATCGGAGATGAGACCGGCGGGATCGCGGTCCACACCGGCGCGCGCGTCGCTGCGCACGCCGGCCCCTCGGAGGTCTGGGTCTCACAGACCGTGAAGGACATCGTTGCGGGCTCCGGCCTCGCGTTCGACGGCCGGGGAGAGCACGAGCTGAAAGGCCCGTCGGGCCGCTGGCGACTGTACCGGGTGCCGGCGTGAGGCGGACGAGCCATTCACCTGCGTCAACGGCCACGGGCACGTTCCTCGTACGCGCATTCGTCCTCTCGTCCGTCGGCGCGCCCTTGATCGGGCCACCGCGACGGCCGCGAAGGACTTCCCGAGCGGCGCCTGGTTCGCAAGCGCAGCTGATCCGCGCAGAGTCCCCGACCTTGCCAGGGGACGAAGCCTTTCGTTTCGGCACGCGCTGATAGGGAGGCCGCGTTTACAGGGGCTTCCGAAGAACAGTCGGTCGGAGCTTCATGAGCGCTTCGCGAACTGGCTGGAGGCGACTCACGGCGCGGGCACCGCCGGATACGGCGAGATCCTCGGCTACCACTACGAGCAGGCTGCGGATTACCGGCGTGAGCTTGGCGAACGGGTAGAGCAGGCTCGCCGTCGTCAGTCGGCGGTTCGCACGTCGGGCGTATGATCGGCACCGGTAGGAAGGGAGATCCCGCAGTGCGTCTCGAGTCGTCGGTCACGTCCGTGTCGTGGATCCCGCGCGAGGCTGTTCGCGGGATCGCGGCGCTTCCGTTCGGCGTCGTCGCGCACTACGACCCGCCGCCGCCGGACGTGCTGGAGGATCTTGCGGGTTTGCGCGATGCGGACCGGTTCCGGTTCGCGAACGAGCTGCACGCCTGGATCGAGGTCGAAGACGGGCGCATCGTCGCCTCCGGCCAGGACGGCGGTGGCTCGATCGGGGCGACCCGCCTGGCGCTCGGCGGGAGGGAGGTGGTGATCGCGGCGGTGCAACTGCCCGATATCCGGCCGGAGCCAGTGGTCACCGAGACCGCAGTGACGTTCGCCCAGACGAGCGGAGGCCGCACCGGACTGCCGGCGCCGCGACGGGTGCGAGCGCGGCCGTTCGTGCAGATCGCGGCGCCCATCGCATGGACGACGCTCTCGCTCACGATCGGCCTCGACGGCGCGGCGCACGAGCTGGTCGGCGCGAGTCCATTCCCCCGGCACTGGGTCTACGACGCGTCCGGGCGGCTGGTCTCGAAGTCCGGCTTGATCGACTTCACCACCTGGTATCGCGACGCATTCGGCAAGGGCACGCCGTGGGGCGGCGAGGACTCGCCGGCGCTCGTCTCGGCGGTCGAGAGCGCCCTCGAGCGAGAGCTCTCAGCCGCGATCCTCGCCGCGGGAGCCTCGCCTGTCCTGCGTGGGCTCCCGGCGGGAGCGACGCTGGTGAGGCAGGGCGAGGCCGGGGCGGAGCTCTTCCTGTTGTTCGATGGCGTGCTCGAGGTCGAGGTCGACGGCATGCCCATAGCGACGCTCGGCCCTGGGTCGATTATGGGAGAGCGGGCGCTGTTCGAGGCTGGGCGGCGGGTTGCGACGCTGCGCGCGCTGACCCCGTGCCGGGTCTTCGTGCTCACACGCGAGCAGTTCAGCGAGGATGAGCTCGTTGCTCTCGCGCGGACGCATGGCCACGGCGCCGACAGGTAGCGCCGGAGCGGCGCCGGACACCGTGCGATGAACACGTTCGCACGGTGCTCGGCGATCGTGGTCGTGCCCGTCGACCTGCTCGAGCTTCCGGCGTGGGAGCCGGGACCTCTCCCCGTCAGCCTGGGCTCCTCGGTGGCATCAGCCGCCTTGCGGCGCAGCTACTTCAATGAACGCGCGGCGACGGCCCTGTACGGCAGCGGCCGGCTACACCGCTGGATGGGAGCGGAGCATGGGCGCAAGCGATCCTGCGACCGCTTCGAGGTGGCGGGCGTCGAACTGCTCTGCGTCCCCGCGCGCGGCGACCGCCGCAACGCGCTGCTCGCCGTGCACGGTGAGATCCAGGCGGATGGCCTCGACGCCGTTGAGACGCTCACGCGCATCGCCCAGCTCGGCAACGGCGGCTCGCAGGCGAGAGCCTTCCTGGACGAGTTGCTAGACGGATGCGGCAGCGTCATGTCGGGCCTCAAGCGAGCCACCACGATCACGCTTGCGACACCCGCCGCCGGATCACTCGCTGCGCCGTTGGGATCGCCGGCGTTTGACGCCTGGAACCCAGACCTGCAATGGCTGTGGCTGCTGGCCTCGGCGACCCTGCCCGGCGACTACCTCCCCGCGCCCGAGGATGGCAAGGGAATGCTCGGCTCGATCATCCACCTCTCGGCGAACTGGAAGGTACTCGTGCTGCGCGACGGCGCGGCGTACCTCGGCTCCGGAGCCGACATGAGCTCGGCCTACCGGCTCGCCGACGACGCAGAGTTCCATTTCCGCACGATCTACCTCGACGCGCTGCTCGTGGCACAGTCGCAGCGGCTGCAGCTGACGAGGATCGCGGACGAGCTCGCAGCCCTCGCGGATCCGATGAGCGACCCTGCTCCGCTGCTGCGACTGGAGCGCGAGCTAACGGCGTTCCGAAACGTCTACTGGTGGCAGCACCTCGGGCCGCAATGGCACGCCAACCGCCTGCTGAGCGCTTACCAGGCCGGACACGAGATCACCGAGCTCTTCGATCAGGTCACCGACGAGCTCGGCGATTACTCGCGCAAAGCCCACACGGCCGCAACCCAGCGAACTGAGGCACTCGTGGGTGTGCTGGCCGTCGTCGGCCTCCCGCTCGGTGCCGCACTCGAGCTCGTGCACGCCCTCAGCGTCGACAACCCGTGGTGGATCGCGCTTGCGCTCGCCCTAGCCGTGCTCCTGATTGCGGGCATCCTCCTCACGGGCGCAGGACGAACGCTCCTGCGGCTGTGGATCATGGTGGGCCGCCGCGACCCGTGAGTACGCGCACGCGGTGCGACGAATCGGTCTCGGCTTCGGGGCAGGGGCGGATGACGCGGCTCGCCCGCGGTGGCCGCGTACGGCCGCCATCCGCCCGACTCTCACCTCCCAACCGCTGTCCCTCGCGCCTGGGCTGGCTGGATTGCTCTCGGGTTCACTGCCGTCGGGACTCCGCGCGCCCGAAGAGCACCTGACAGCGGATGGCCCCGTGGTGCAGTGCTCGGGCCGCGTCAGCAACACCCGACCGTCTCGCCCCGACTATCGGCTGCCCGCATGGAACCAACTCTCACCCGGTGCTCGCAGAAACAGAAAATGATTGACGCTTTCCAGATAATCCACCGGCTATCTCACGGATGTTGCCTCTAGGCGTCCTGCAGGCAAGATGAGCGGGCCGACGGCAACGAGTGTTCGTCAGTCGATCGCCGTCGCGATTGCCTCGTCGATCGTCAGCGCCGCCGCGGCGGTACGAGCGGACGCGAACTGCTTCTCCGCGTCTGTGTCGAATGCGCCTAGCGCCTGGTCGTAAAGGGCCTGTGAGCTAGGGTCGACGCGCATCCCGAGGTGATCTGCCAGCCGCTCGCCTGCGCTCCATAACTGACCAGCTTCCTCAGCCTCTCCGCGCGCGCCGGCCACGGCCGCCAGTCCGAGCAGGCAATGCGCCGCGACTGCCTGGTGTGGCGTTTCGCGCGACGACTCGAGTGCGGATCGGTAGAGGCATTCCGCTCGCTCGAGGTTGCGGTCACTCAGCTCGAGGTCCGCAAGCGAATGCGTAATGCGCACGACGTTACGCCCGTCGCCCGCCTCACGGGCGAACGCGATGGCGCGACCCAGGAGGTCGCGTGCCGAGCGGACGGCACGTCGCTCGAGCGCCAGCTCGGCCAGGAACCGCAACCGCCCCGCCATCGCTCCTCTGTCGTTCAGCGCCGTGAACAGCTCCAGCGACTCCTCGGCGGCCGCGCGTGCCTGCCGACTCTGTCCCCGCTCCGCAGCGAGCTCGGCGAAACCGCGTAGCGCCTCGGCGAGCCCGGCCTCGTCGCCGAGCTCCCGCAGGATGCGGATGCTCTCTTCGTAGCGTTGCTCGGCAACGGCGACATTTCCGACGAGCGCGGCCAGGTGGGCTCCGGCCGCGAGCCCGCGCGCTCGAATTCCCGGAAGCGGTGGTGGCTCGAGCGCAAGGACGCTGTCGAACCAGCGCGCACCCTCCTCGTACTGGCCTCGCCGGCGCCAGAAGATCTCGAGCGCCGTCGCCAGACGCAAGGCGATGACGCTCTCCTGTCGCGACACCGCCCAGCCAAGCGCGGCGCGGAGGTTGTCCTGCTCCGCCAGCAATGATCGGAACCACGTCTCCTGCTCGGGACCGCGAAGCTGCCGCTGGGCCGTCTCCGCCTGCGAGACGAAGAAGTCCGCGTGCCCGAGGCGCATGCGCTCGGCGTCGTCACCCTCTTCAAGGCGCTCGAGCGCGTACTCCCGGATGGTCTGCAGCATGGCGAGCCGCGGCTCGGCGCCGGCGACCGGCTGCAGCAAGCTCTTCTCGGCGAGCGACGTCAACCCGTCGATGACCTCGAACGTGAATTCGTCGTCGGGATCGAGGACCGCTTCGGCCCCTTCGATCGTACATGCGCCCGCGAATACCGACAGGCGCGCGAGCAGCGATCGCTCGTCGGTACTGAGAAGGTCGTAGCTCCAGTCGAGCGTTGCGCGCATCGTGCGCTGGCGATCGGGCCGATCCTGAGCCCCGCGGGTGAGGAGCCGCAGCCTCCGGTCGAGCCGATCGTGCAGGTCTTGTGGCGAGAGCACGCGCAGTCGCGCCGCTGCCAGTTCCAGCGCGAGCGGCAGACCGTCGAGCTTCACGCAGATCTGGCGGACTGGGGCAGCGTTCTCGCGGGTGAGGGCGAAGTCGGGTCGAGCAGCCTGAGCGCGCTCGACAAAGAGCGTGATCGCGTCGAAGCGAAACAGCGCTTCCGGGTCGTCGCGATCACCCGTCGCCGGAAGTGCCAGCGGCGCGACCGCAAGTTCATGCTCGCTCGAGAGGTGAAGGGGCGCTCGACTGGTCGCGAGTACCTTGAGGTGCCTGGCCGCATCCAGGAGGTCGGTGATGAACGGCGTCGCGTCGGGTAGGTGCTCGAGATTGTCGAGAAGCAAGAGGACCTGTTTGTCGCGCAAGTAGTCCTTGACCATCTCCGCGGTAGGCTGGCTGCCGGCGGGTTGCACGCCCAGAGCGTGTGCGACGGCGGTTGCGACTTCGGCAGAGTCGCGTATCACCGCGAGTCCGACGAAATAGACGCCATCGCCGAAGGCGCCGCCAAGCCGCGCGGCGATCTCGACACCGAGCCGCGTCTTTCCCGTGCCGCCCGGTCCCGTGAGCGTCACGAGTCGGATGTCCGGCCGCTGCAAAAGGTCGCAGGCAAGCTGCAGCTCTTTGGTACGACCGACGAGTTGCGTTGGCTGTGCGGGCAGCCTGATTGGCGGCTCGAGCGTCTTCGGTGGCGGGAAAGCGGACGGAAGTCCCGGAATCACGATCTCGACGAGCCGCTCGGGCACGGGGAAGTCCTTCAGGCGGTGCTCGCCAAGCTCTCTCAGACCGACATCGGGTAGACGATCGCTTTCGAGGAGCTCGGCGGTCGCGCCGGAGATCAGCACTTGCCCGCCATGAGCTGCCGAGCAAATGCGGGCCGCGCGGTGCACGGCCAGCCCGACGTAGTCTTTTCCGACGACCCGGGCTTCTCCGGTGTGGACGCCAATGCGGATGCGAATCTCCGTATCTGCGGACCACGGGTTCCTGGCGAGGGCACGTTGGCACTCGACGGCGGCCAGTGTGGCATCCGTGGCGCTGGAGAACGCGACGAAGAAGGCATCGCCCTCTGTTCCGACCTCGTACCCGGAGCGCTCGCGAAACACCTCTCGGCAGAGCCGCTGGTGCGCGGCCAGCGCCAGCGGATACCGATCACCAAGTCGATGAAAGAGCTTCGTCGAGCCCTCGATATCCGTGAAGAGAAACGTGACGGTCCCGGCGGGGAGGGCGTCCCGGCTCCCCAGCTTTGCTCGGGAGCCACTCACAGCACCGCATCCTTGCACCACTGCGCCCTCGTGTCTAATATCACAATCGTGCGGAGCGCGGCGCGCATCCGAGCACGACCCTCGCTTCTTGCCGCCGGAGTCGTGGGCTTGCTGCTGGCCTTCGCCTTCGCCTCACAGGCGGGCGGCTCCAGCCATGAGCCTGCGTCGTGGAACAGCATCGTGCCGTCGCAGCGGGCAGTCCGCGGCGTCGTCGGAGGCGCCTGCATCGCGGTCAAGGTCGGCGACGTGTGCGCGGCCACTGCGTCGCTCTTCCCGAGCGCGGTGACCAACGTCAACGAGGCGACGATGGGTGTTCAGGGCGGCACGCTCGAGAACCCGAACTGCCTGGGCGACGCCGAGCGTCCGGACCCGGCGCCCGGCTATCTCTGCATCTATCCGAACGAGCCCGAGCTCGTGAACGTCGCGAAGACCGGCGAAGGGCTCCTCAGCGCAGAGCCGCACCCGATCTCCAATGGGCGGCGGGGCTTCAAGCTGGTCTGGAGCGCCGCGGCGCCCGGCAGCACCCAGCTGTACGCGGTCTGGGCGTACCGTGCGCCGTAGGTTCGCCGCTCGCGCGGCCCTGGCCGCGGCGCTCCTCGTGCCGGCATTGGTCGCCGCGCCGGATGCCCAGGCATCCACGAACATCAGGACTGGCGGCGGCTCCGTCTTCCAGCTGATTGTCACGGCGCTCGACATCGAGTACGGCAAGCTGCACCGTGACGTCACGATCACGGTCATCGGCGGCGGCTCGGGAGCAGGCATCGGCGGTGCCGCGGCGGGCACGCTGGACATCGGCCTCTCCTCGCGCGACCAGCTGCCCAGCGATCCGCCGGGTCTGAAGTTCATCCCGGTGGCCCGCGAGGGCTTCGCCATCGTCGTCAACCCGCACAACCCCATCACGAGCCTGACGCACGAGCAGATCAAGGCCATCCTGACCGGCCAGACCACCACATGGAGCTCCGTCGGCTGGGCCGCGGGCGGGCCGATCCAGGTCTACTCGCGCATTCCCGCGTCCGGCTCGTACGTCAACTGCAAGCGGTTCTTCACGGACAACCTCGAGTTCACCCCCAACGCTCCCCAGACGCCGTCCCACGGCATCACGAGGGTGGACGTCGCGCGGGACCGGCACGCGATCGCGTGCATCGCGCTCTCCTACCTGACGACCGCCCGCGGAACGATCAAAGGACTCGCCGTCGACGGACTGGCGCCGACGCTGCACAACGCCGCCTCCGGCCGCTACCGGTACCTCAATGCACTCTGGTTTGTGACCAAGGGCGAGCCGACGGGACCGGTGGCCGAGTACATCAAGTGGGTCCGCTCGAAGCCGGTCCAGTGCACGCTGATCGCCAGGTACGTCCTGCCGCTGGGACGTTGCTGAGCGCGCATCCTGCCCGGCAGCCACCGCGTCGCGCCCCCACCTCCGAGCCCGGCGAGCGGCTCGCACACGCCTGCTGCGCTCTCGCCGGTGCCGCCTCGCTGGCCGTCCTCGGCCTCGTCGTCGGCTACGTGCTCTGGCGGGCCTGGCCCGCCTTCGAGACCAACGGCCTCTCATACTTCAGCAACCGTCACAATCCGGGCCTGGCTCGCGAACTCGGGCTGGCCACGCAGCAACCGCGTGGCGTGGCCTTCCGCGAGCTGCACGCATGGCCGGCGATCTACGGGACGCTGCTGACGACGGGCGGCGCGATCCTCCTCGGCCTGCCCTTCTCGCTCTTGACCGCCATCTTCGTGGCCGAGCTTGCGCCCCGGCCGCTGGGCATGCTCATGGAGCCGCTCGTGCGTATCATGGCGGCCGTCCCGTCCGTCGTCTGGGGATTGTTCGGGCTGCTCGTGCTCGCCCCGTTCATCGATCGCGTCTTCATCTCCGACGACCTGGCGTCCCGCTACGCGCGGGTCGTCCCGCTCCGCGGGGAGAGCATCCTGCTCGGCATCCTCGTGCTGGTCTGTATGACGGTCCCCTTCCAGGTCGCGATCTTCACTGACGCGTTGCGGGCGGTGCCGGCCCCCTGGCGGGAAGGCGGACGCGCGCTGGGCCTCGACGCCTGGCGGGTGACGCTCAAGATCCTGCTTCCCGTCATCCGCCCCGCCATCGCGACCGGGGTCGTGCTCGCAACCGGGCGAGCGATCGGCGAGGCGATCGCCCTCTCGATGACGACGGGCGGGCTCTCGTTCGTGCCGAACCCGCTCGATCGACTCGTCTTCCTGCTGGAGCCCGCCCGCCCACTCGCGAGCACGATCGTCGATTTCCACAGCGAGGGCGTCCTGCAGGGCGCATTGGCGGCGGATCTGTTCTCGTTCGCCGCGCTCATCCTCCTCTCAGCCCTGGCGATGATGCTCGCGGTCCGCCTGGCGCTCGCACCTGTGCGCGCTCGCGGGGTGCTCTGATGAGCCGCGCGCTCGACCGCGCCGGGGTGACGCTTGCCTGGGCCTGCGGGCTCGCGCTTCTCGGAACCATCGGCGGCCTCATCGGCTGGCTCGCCCAGGGCGGCGCCGGCCGGCTCAGCCTCTCGTTCCTGACGACCGACCCGCTCCCGGGCTCGCTGCAGCAAGGCGTCGTCGGAGGCATCCGCGGCCCGCTCGTGGGGACGCTCCTGGTGACCGCGATCGGCCTGGCCATTGCCTTTCCGCTCGGGGTGGGCACCGCGGTCTTCCTGACGGAGTATCGCCAGCCCACGTCGCTTGCCCGAGCCGCGGACGCAGCCATCGACCTGCTCTTCGGCATCCCAGCAGTCGTGTTCGCGCTGCTCGCCCTCGCAGTCTTCACCACTCCCTGGTTGAGCCCGTTGTCGAGCACGGTCGCCACCTCGGGGCAGGCCTACGGCAGATCGTTCCTCGTCGCTGGAATCGTGATGTCGCTGCTCGCCCTCCCGCCGATCACGCGAGCCACGCAGGAGGCTATCGAGGCTGTCCCGCAGGACCTGCGCGAGGCGTCGTACGCGCTCGGCAAGGGCCACGTCGCCACGATCCGGCGGGTCGTCCTCCCCGGCGCACGACCGGGTATGGCCACCGGTGCGATCCTCGGCGCCGGTCGGATCGCCGCCGACACGGCCATCGCGTTCATCGTGCTCGGCACCGTCATCACCTTCGCAGATGGCTGGTATGAGCCGGCGCACTGGTCTCAGACAGTCCGCGGGAGCGGCGCGACGCTCACTTCTTACGTCTACTACACGTCGCCCGCAGGCGAGGGCAACGAGCGGAGTGCCGCGCTCGGCGCAGCGCTCGTGCTCATGCTGCTGATGCTGCTCGTGAACGCGGCCATCGCGTTCGTCTCGCGGAGGGGCACGTGGAAACGCTGACGCAGCGAGACGGGCCCGGGCTCGCAGTCCACGATCTCTCCGTCCGCTACGGAGCGCTCCAGGTGCTGCACGAGATCTCGCTCGAGTGGGCCCCGCACCAGGTCGGCGCGATCATCGGCCCCTCCGGCTGCGGCAAGACGACGCTGCTGCGCGTGCTCAACCGGCTGGTCGAGACGACGCCGTCAGCGCAGGTAAGCGGCCAAGTCCTGCTCGCGGGCGGCGACGTACGCGACCTGACCGCAAGGGCCCACCGGCGGCGCGTCGGCATGGTCTTCCAGCGTCCCAACCCGTTCGCGATGACGATCTTCGACAACGTCGCCTACGCGCTGCGTCCGCAGGGCTCGCGCCGGCCCGGACGACGTGCGCTTGCCGGCTCGGTCGAGCGCGCGCTGGCGCGGGCGGGATTGTGGGAGGAGGTCGGGCACCGGCTGAACCGGTCGGCGCTGCGGCTCTCCGGCGGACAGCAGCAGCGACTCTGCATCGCCCGCGCGCTCGCCGCCGAGCCGGAGGTCATCCTCATGGATGAGCCGTGCTCGTCGCTCGATCCCGCGGCGACCGCGACGATCGAGAATCTGATCGAACAACTCCGCTCGCAGCTGATCGTGGTCGTCGTCACGCACGACCTCGCCCAGGCCAGGCGTGTCTCCGACCAGGTCGCATTCCTGCTCGACGGCCGACTGGTCGAGAGCGGCGCGACGGCGCGCGTGTTCGCGCAACCGCGCGAGGAGCTCACGGCGGCGTACCTCGCAGGCGCCTTCGGATGAGCCGGAGAAGCCCACGATCGCTCGTGCTGGGCGGCACGGTGTCGGTCGCTGCGGTGATCGTGCTCGTCTTGGGTGCAGCGACCCATGGCTTCGAGCCCTCGCTCGCGGAGGCCCCCATCTCGACGTCCGCGCCGGCTGCCTCCAGCGAGCCGGCTCCGCAGACCCCTGGCCACCGGCTGCGAACCTCGGTGGTGGCGCTGCTCCCCGACCCCGTT
>JALYLC010000471.1 GCA_030774435.1 Actinomycetota bacterium | reverse complement strand
CTGCCGCCACTGCGGCCAGCGGCACGGTCGCCAGCCCGCGGCGCTCGATCGCCCCGAGCTCATGGGCGGTGCTCTGGTCGCGGCGGAGCGCGAGCAGCACGATCTGGCCGTCGTCGAGCAGCGGGGTGCGCGGCCCGAAGTCGCGCAACTCCGGCGCGCAGTCCTCCTCGCCGAGCATGTGCGCGACGCCCATCCAGTCGAGCGCGCCGTCCGGGACGCTGTCGGGCGTGTTGAGGTCGCCGTGCATGTCGAGGTACACGACGCCGAGGCGCCCATCCTCGGGGAGGTGCCCGGCGACCGTGCCGAGGCCAACGGTGCAGTCGCCGCCGAGCACGAGCGCGAACTCGCCGGCAGCCAGGGCGGCCCGCACGCGTTCGGCGGTCTCGGCGGCGCACGCGACGACGGCGTCGAGGTTCTGCGCATACGGACGTTCGCGATCGGGCCGCCAGCGCCAGACCTCGGCGTCGCCGTGATCCACCACCGCGATCCCGGCCGCCCTGAGCCCTGCGAGCAGCCCGGCGTCGCGCAGCGCTCGCGGCGCCTTCTCCTGCCCCGGCGCATACGAGCCGGCGCTCGAAGGCACGCCGATCACAGCGAGCGCGCGCTTCACCATTTGCCTCGGGACATTCTCACCGAACGTCGCAACGCCCGTCCCGGTGGAGCTCTCAGCTCTGGGGGACAAGCCGAAGCCGCGTCGGCAGCGGCGCCTCGAGAACGCTCTCGCACTCCATGCACGAAGCAGTGCGCACACCTGCGTGCGCAGCGATCTTCGTCACGCCCCCGCAGACCAGGCAGCGGCCGCCCAGGGCGCCGTGGCGCACCTGCGCCGCTCGTGCCGGCGCGAGCGCATCGGCGATCGCGCTCGCCAGGGTCTGGTGTGGGAGTGCCAGCGCGTACATCGGCCCTAGGGGATCCTCCGGAAGACGCCGACGATGCGGCCGAGCACGACGACGTCGTCGGCGTAGATGGGCGCCATCGAGGAGTTGGCGGGTTGCAGCCGGATGCGATCGCTCTCGCGGTAGATGCGCTTGACCGTCGCCTCGCCGCCGTCGACGAGCGCGGCGATGATCTCGCCGTCGTCCGCGGTCTCCTGTCGGCGCACGACCACGTAGTCGCCATCGCGGATGCCGTCTTCGATCATCGACTCGCCGCGGATGCGCAGCAGGAAGTTCTCGCCCGAGGCCGTGAGCAGTTCGGGCACCGGCAGCAGCTCCTCGACCTGGCCCTCCGCCAGCAGCGGCGCGCCCGCGGCGATCTGGCCGAGCAGCGGGAGCATGCGGATGCCGGCCGTCTCGCTGGTGGCGGGCACCTTCTGCTCGCGACCGACGAGGTTGAGCGCTCGCGGCTTGGCCGGATCGCGCCGCAACAGCCCGAGCCGCTCCAGGTTGGCGAGGTGCGCGTGCACGGTGGACGAGGACGTGAGCCCGACCGCGGTGCCGATCTCACGCACCGTTGGCGGGTAGCCGTGCTGCGCGGAGTGCTCGTTGACGAACGCGAGGATCTCGCGCTGGCGCGCCGTGAGCTGCGCCGTGGGGGCTTCGGTAGGCGAACGCATGTTCGTATACTAGACCGCGGGGCGGACGGGGTCAAGGTTGGCGCGCCTGTGAGGTCTCGGCTAGCATGGCGCCCGTCCACGCGCTGGTGGCGGAATTGGTAGACGCGCTAGGTTGAGGGCCTAGTGGCCTTTGGGTCGTGGAGGTTCAAGTCCTCTCCAGCGCATTGCCGGGCGGTGGGCCCGCGCAGACGTCTAGAAACTCAGACGTTCCCACCCAATGATCGTGCTGTGTCGAGCGGCTGGTTCGGGCTGCGCTCGAATGCCGGGACGCGCATCTCGCGGGTGTGGGTTCGAGTCGAGTCGGGGTGCATCGCGTTGTGAATGACACAACGATTTCCCTGCTCAGCGGGATTCCCTGTGTACCGGTCGCTCGCGGTGCAGCACGCCGTTTCGGACACCTACCGGCGCCACGCCGCGATGGCGGACATCCGAGAATGCACGTTCGCACGGCTGTGCGATTGTCCGATATAATCGCACCATCATGCGATCGAATTACCTGTGCTTGAGCGCAGAGCAGGCCACGCGCTTGCACACGGCCTTACCGGCCGAGAGCGAGCTGGATCGTGCGGTGCGGCGGCTGGGTGCCTTCTCCGATCCGACGCGCCTGCGCGTCGCCATGGTGCTGGCGGCGGCCAGCGAGCTGTGCGTTGGTGATACCGCTGCGCTCCTCGGACTGCCGATCAAGCTCGTATCTCACCACGTTCGTTCACTGGCGGAGCGAGGCTTGGCCACCAAGCACCGAGACGGCAAGCTGATCCGCTACCAGCTCACCGATGAGGCGCGCGCGCTGCTCGAGGCAGCGTTCGGCCGTGCTCTTCCGATTCGGGTTGAAGTAGCTCACGACGCTCACGTCGAGGTAGCCCGATGAGCGATGTGCTCTCCGTCATCGGTGACGGTCTGAAGAACAGCTTCCTGATGGCCTACCAGGTCTGGTGGGCGCTGGTCATCGGCTTCGCCGTCTCGGCCATCGTTCAGGCCTGGGTCCCGCGCGAGGCCATCGAGCGCCGACTCTCCGGCGAGGGGGTTCGCCCTGCGATCTGGGCCACCGGCCTCGGCGCGGCTTCATCCTCCTGCTCCTATGCGGCGATCGCCATCGCGAAATCGCTGTTTCAGAAGGGCGCTTCGATTCGCTCTGCATTGGCCTTCCAGTTCGCCTCGACCAACCTCGTCTGGGAGCTGGGGCTCGTGCTCTGGGTCTTGCTCGGGTGGCGGTTCACCCTGGCCGAGTTCGTCGGCGGACTCATCCTCGTCGCGATCATGTGGGCCGCAACGAGGCTCTTCATCCCCAAGCAGAAGGAAGAAGAAGCCCGCCGCCACGCACAGACCGCGGACACAGGGCATCAGCATCACATGGCCGGCTCCGAGAAGGTCAGCTGGCGCACTCGCCTCACATCGCCCTCGGCCTGGTCGGACGTCGCTCACAACTTTCGCGGCGACTGGCAGATGCTCTACCGCGAGATCATCACCGGCTTCCTGCTCGCCGGCTTCATAGGAGTCATCCACCCGTCGGTCTTCAACACGCTGTTCCTCCACAGCTCACCGGGCTGGATCCGCATCCCGGAGAACGCCCTGCTCGGACCGATCATCGCCGTGCTGAGCTTCGTCTGCTCGGTCGGCAACATCCCACTCGCGGCCGTGCTCTGGTCGGGCGGCATCTCCTTCGCCGGCGTGATGGCCTTCATCTTCGCCGACCTGATCGTGCTGCCGATCATCGCCATCTACCGCAAGTACTACGGCCCCGCGTTCGCACTCCGCATAACCGCCCTGATGTTCACGACCATGGTGGTCGCCGCGCTCATCGTCGACGCGGTGTTCTCAAGCGCGGGCCTGATCCCTGAGACCCGCCCAACGGCGGCCGACATCTTCACCAGCATCCAGTTCGACTACGAGCTGATCCTCAACGCCCTCGCTGCCCTGATCTTCGCCGCCCTCCTCGCCCTCACGATCCGCCGAGGCGCCAAGGACCCGGTCTGCGGCATGACCGTCGACCGCGCCAAGGCGCTTCGCCTCGACGACGACCACGGCGCTCACTACTTCTGCTCCGAAGGGTGCAGCGAGCAGTACGCCTCGAGAGCCCCAAGCGAATCCGCGCACGACGCTTGAGCGATCCAATGGTGAGCGTTTGACTGCACAGGCCGGGTGGCGGGCAGCCATGCGAGGAGCACCCAGGGGCGGCCGCTGCACGCACGCTCATACAGTGAGAACGTCTCAGACGTTCTCACAGAATCAGCGTGGCGTTCGGAAGTCTCGACCACACATGCTGATTCTGTGGGAACGACCTAGACTCGTCCACATGCGGACGATCGTGCGCGGGGCCTGCCCGCTGGACTGCCCGGACACCTGCTCGTGGCTCGTCGAGGTCGAGGACGGGCGCGCCGTCGGGCTGCGTGGCGATCGCGAGAACCCCTTCACCCACGGCGCTCTCTGCCCGAAGGTCAACCACTACCTGGACGCGCTGCACGACCCGGACCGCGTGACCCACCCGCTGCGCCGCGTGGGCGCGAAGGGCGAGGGCCGCTTCGAGCGCATCCGCTGGGACGAGGCGATCGAGGCGACCGCGGCAGGGCTGCGCGCCGCCATCGAGCGCCACGGCCCCGAATCGGTCCTGCCCTACTACTTCGCGGGCACCGAGGGCATGGTGCAGGGCTGGATCATGGGGCCGCGGCTGTTCGCGGCCCTGGGCGCCTCCAAGTTGCGGACGACGATCTGCACCGCGGCCGCGGACGCCGCGCTGGACGCGACGTATGGCGGGTCGGTCGGCACCGACCCCGAGGAGTTCGAGCACGCCCGGCTCGTGATCCTGTGGGGCGCGAACCTGCTCTCCACGAACCTCCACCAGTGGCGCTACGTGCTGGCTGCGCAGCGGCGCGGGGCCCACGTGGTCGCGATCGACCCGCTGCGCACCGACACCGCCGAGCGCTGCGACGAGCACCTCGCGCCCCGCCCGGGCACCGACGCCGCGCTCGCGCTGGGCCTCATGCGGACGGTGCTCGACGAGGGCGCCGAGGACCGCGACTGGCTGGCGCACAACACGGAGGGCTGGCCCGAGCTCGAGGCGCGTCTGGCCGAATGGCCGGTCGGGCGCGCAGCGGAGGTCTGCGGCTTGCCCGTCGAGGAGGTGCGGGCCCTGGGGCGCAGGTTCGCGCACACGCGCCCCACCGCGATCCGCGTCGGCCTCGGGCTGCAGCGGCACGGCGGTGCCGGCGCGGCGATGCGCGCGGTGCTTGCGCTGCCGGCACTGACCGGGGATTTCCGGTACCTGGGCGGCGGCGCCCTCTGCATGACGGGCGGCCATTTCGGCGGCATCTCTCCGGGCCGCGTCGCCGTGCCCGCAGATCTGCCCGCTGCGCCGGCGCGCACCATCAACATGTCGCGTCTCGGCGAGGCGCTGACGGAGCTGGACGACCCGCCCGTCGCGGCGATTGTCGTCTTCGATGCGAACCCCGCCGCCAGCAACCCCGACCACGGGCGCGTGCACGCCGGCCTCGCGCGCGAGGACCTCTTCACCGTCGTGCTCGAGCAGCGCATGACCGACACGGTGGACTACGCCGACATCGTGCTGCCCGCGACCATGCAGCCCGAGCACCTCGACCTGCACAACTCCTACGGGCACCACTACGTCACGCTCAACCCGCCCGCCGTCGAGCCTCCCGGGGAGTGCCTCGCGAACAGCGAGATCTTCCGCCGGCTGGCGCGCGCGCTCGGCCTCGACCATCCGAGCCTGCAGCAATCCGACGAGGAGATGGCCCGCGACGTGCTCGATTGCGACGCTGCCCGCGCCGCCGAGATCACGTTCGAGCGCTTGCGGGACGAGGGTGCGCTGCGCGTTACCATTCCCGGTGTCGCCCGCTTCGCCGAGGGCGGCTTCCCGACCGCCAGCGGCCGCCTGCGGCTGCTGGCGCCCGAGCTCGCCGAGACGGGCGCCGATCCGCTCGTCGGCTACGTGCCGCCACACGAGCTCGAGGATGCGGAGCTGGCCGGGCGCTATCCCCTCGCGCTGCTCTCCCCCGCCTCGCGCCACGTGCTCAACTCGACGTTCGCCTCGCTGCCCTGGCACCGTGGCCGCCTGGGCCCGCCGCAGGTGCATCTGCATCCGCTCGACGCGGGTGAGCGGGGCATCGAGAGCGGAGCACAGGTGCGCGTGCACAACGACCGCGGAGCGTTCCGCGCCGAGGCCGTCGTCGACGACGGCGCGCGCCCCGGCGTCGCCTTCACGTTCAAGCAGCAGTGGCCGAAGCTGCTCGGGCCCGGCCGTCACGTGAATGCCACGATCCCCGAGCGCGACGCCGACCTCGGCGGCAGCCCGACGTTCCACGACAACCGGGTGCAGATCGAGCTCGATCTCACGTAATCGCGGGCCCGCGCGTCCAACACCCGTGAGCGTGACCAGAAACCACCTGCCGCCGTTCGAGGCTGTCATCGAGCTGCACGGGCCGGCCGTGCTGCGCTTCTGCGTGGCGCAGACCGGCTCCGAGCGGAGCGAGGACGTCTTCCAGGAAACGATGCTGGCGGCGTTGCGGGCCTACGACGAGGTGCGCGACCCCGGGGCGATCGGCTCCTGGCTGTTCTCGATCGCGGCGCGCAAGGCCGTCGATTCGCACCGGGGGCGCGCACGCGCGCCCGAGCCGGTCGCCGACCCCGAACCGCCGTCCGTCGACGACGGCCCGGTACTCCGGGACGACGGCCTCTGGCAGCTGGTCCGCTCACTTCCCGGCAAACAGCGCACGGCCGTGACGCTGCGCTACCTCGCCGACCTCTCCCATCGCGAGATCGCGGAGATCATGGAGACGAGCGAGGACGCGGCCAGGCGCAACGTGTTCGAGGGCCTCAGACGGCTGCGCGAGCACAGCGAGGAAGTGACGCCATGAGTACTGCCACACGTGCGGATGCGACGCTGGCCCGGCGCGTCGGCGACCTGCCCTGGGACGACCTCCGCGAGCAGCTCGATGCGCGCGGCTTCGCCGTCAGCGAGCCGCTCCTCAGCGACGACGAGTGCGAGGCGCTGGCAGACCTGTTCGACGGCGGGCGCTTCCGCACGACCATCGACATGGCCCGCTACCGCTTCGGCGACGGCCGCTACCGCTACTTCGACAATCCGCTGCCCGAGGCGATCGGCGAGCTGCGCCGGTCGTTCTACACGCGCCTCGCGCCGATCGCGAATGCCTGGTCGGGCATGCTCGGCGGTGACGCGGCGGCCTACCCGCTCGAGCACGAGGAGCGCTCCGCGCGGTGCGTTCGTCGTCTTCCCGACGCACCACCGGCCCCAGCAGGGCGCGCGCCGGTACTACAAGGTGGGACTGCGCCACGGCGTCAGCACGGTCACGCGCGGATCGCGAACGGCACTCGGCATCATCTTCCACGACGCCCGCTGATCTCACGAAAACCGAGGAAATGGCGTCTCTTCAGCATGAGCAATCGAGAAGACCACACTGAACTGGAACGCTCCCTGCGCGACGCGCGGGGACCGGCTCCCGCCGCCTGGGAGCGGATGCGGCGCGACCTCGCCGGCGCCGCCGAGCGCTCGGGCCTGATCGACGTCGCCTTCGAGCGCCACGACTCGCCGCTCGGGGTCATCATCGTCGGCGCGACGCGCGACGGCCTCGTGCGGGTGGGACTGCCCGCCGAGGACGAGAGCGCGGTGCTGGAGCAGCTGGCCGAGCGCGTCTCGGCGCGCGTGCTGCACGCCTCCCGGGACTCGCTCACGCAGACCCGCCGCGAGCTCGACGAGTACTTCGGCGGCAGCCGCCAGGGCTTCGGCATCCCGCTCGACTGGCGCCTCACGAGCGGCTTCCGCCGCGAGGTGCTGCGCGCGACGGCCGAGATCCCGTACGGCCGCACGGCCTCCTACCGCGACGTCGCCACCCGTGCCGGCAGCCCGGGAGCGGTGCGCGCCGCGGGCACCGCCCTGGCC
>JALYLC010000470.1 GCA_030774435.1 Actinomycetota bacterium | reverse complement strand
GGCCTGGAGGACGATCGCCGGCCGCCTGCGCATGAGCCTCGCGGTCAGCAACGTGATCTTCCTGCGCGAGGTCGGGGACGTCGCCGAGACGCACCGGCCCATCATGGAAGCGCTTCGGGCGCGAAGCGCCGCGCAGTTGGACACGGCACTGGCCGCGCACATCGAGGAGAGTCGCTCGATCCTGCGCGAGCTCCTCGAGTCAAGCGGATCCGCGCCTGCGCCGAGCGGAAAGGACGAGTGACATGGCAGCGTTCGACGGCCTGTTCCCGGTAATGCCCACCCCGTTTCGGGGTGGCCGCATCGACTGTGAAGGCGCGGAGCGCCTGAGCGCATGGGTCGCGCCGCACGTGGCAGGGATGACCGTGCTCGGCAGCAGCGGCGAGTCCGGGTATCTCTCGCCGGGGGACCGGCGCGAAGCACTGTCTGCGTTCGCGACGGCAGCCGCGCACCACCGCCTGCAACTCATTGTCGGTGTCACGGATGCCGCAACGTCGGGCGCCGTCGACTTCGTTCGCTCGGACGAAGCCGCAAGCGCCGCCGCGTTCCTCGTCCTGCCGCCCACGTACTACCCGGCGACTCTGGACGCCACCGAGCGCCATCTCGGCGCGATCGCCGAGGCGGCCTCGGGACGACCGATCGTCCTGTACGACATCCCGGGCCTCTCCGGCCTGTCGCTTTCGCCGGCAGACGTGCGACATCTCATCTCCCGCGTGCCGGCGATACAGGGCGTGAAACTTTCGCGTCTCGCGCTCGACGGCATCGGCGACCTCGCGGCGGACCCGTCGCTCTCGCTCTTCGCCGGCTACGACGAGATTGCTCACGAACAGGTCGTCGAGGGCTGTCGCGGCGTCATGGCGCCGTTCGTCCCCTTGTGCCCCGAGCCGTCTCGGCGGTGGTACGACGCGCTCGTCGGCGAGGACCGCCCGGCGGCGTTCCGCATATTCATCGAGGAGATCTCGCCGCTCATCCGGGCGATGGTCGGGGCGGACGTGGATTTCATCGCGGTCGTGAAGTACTTCCTGTACCGGATGGAATTGATAGCGAGCGCGGAAGTAGCGCCGGGCGTGCCCGGTCTCAGCGAGGCCCGGAATCGCCACGCGGTAGAGCACTACGACTACATGGTCGCCAGGCAAACGGCCGCGGCGCCGAGATGACCGACGGCTCGTACACGTGTGGCACTGCAGCTCGAATACAGCTCATGCTGAAAATACGCAACGGGATCGGGAGGAGGCATCACTGATGAAGGGTCAACGAAGATTGGTCGTTCTCGCCGCCGTAGTGGCGGTGACCGCGATGGCCGGAGTGGGATACGGCTCTGCGCAGGCCGGGGCTCCGGTGATCACCACCCCGGCGCCGACGGGAACCGCGGACACCGTGACCTGGGGGCTCTACCGCGAGACGGCGACGCTCGATCCCATCAAGGCCTTCGACTACCCCGACAACGCGGCCGTCGCGCTGACCTGCGACGCGCTCGTCCGCGCGAACCCCAACATGACCATGAGCGCCGGCATTGCGACGATGACCACGCCAAGCCCGCTCAAGATCGACTTCACGCTGCACGCGGGCGCAAAGTTCTGGGACGGGCACTCGGTGACCTCCGCAGACGCCGTGTTCAGCCTCAAGCGCGCCGCCGATCCCAAGGCCGGCGGCTTCTACTCGAGCGTCTTCGACCGCGTCAAGTCGATCACGGCGGTCGGGCCCACGAAGATTGAGATGACCCTCTCCAAGCCGGACTACTGGCTGGCGGGTGAGCTCTCGTCGCCTGCCGGCGAGGTCGTCGAGAAGGCGTACGCACAGAAGAAGGGCGCGAAATTCGGAACCGTGACCGGCGGCACGATGTGCTCCGGCCCGTTCATGGTCTCCTCGTGGAAGACCGGGCAGGGAGTGACCCTGGTACCCAACCCGAACTACTGGGACAGCAGCCTGCCGAAGCCCAAGCTCAAGAAGCTGGTGCTCATCGGCGTGCCGGACGACGCGACGCTGACCGCCGGGCTCGAGACGGGCTCGATCTCGGGTACCTATCCGATCACCCTCTCGACGCTGGCCCAACTCGAGAAGAACTCGCAGGTGAAGGTCTACCAGGGCCCGGCGTTCGGGACTGATGCGTTGGTCGTGAACGCACGCAGCGGCCCGCTTGCCGACGCCAGGGTTCGTCGCGCCCTCTCGATGGCGATCGATCGCAACGGCCTCATCAACGCGGTGTTCCACGGTGCCGCGACCGTCCCCCATGCGCTCGAGGGCCCTGGTACGTGGGGATCGGGCAAGAGCGTGTATGCAGCGGCCTACAACGCGCTGCCGGCACTCAGCCAGAATCTTGCGGCGGCCAAGAAGCTCATCCAGCAGGCGGGCGCAACCGGCAAGACGATCCGTCTCGGAACCTCCGCCCAGCTGCCGGCCTTCAACACTCAGATGCTGGCGGTGCAGTCCGCTGCAAAGCATATCGGGCTGAACGCGAAGCTCGTTTCGGTGTCCGCCGCCAACTACTTCAACTTTTTCTCCAACCCGAAGGTCCAGGCAACCGTCGACTGTTTCCTGACCATCAACTACGGCGACTACGCGGATCCGACAGCGCTCTACAAGACCATCGTGCTGGCGAACGGGTCTCAGAACTTCTCCAAATACAACAATCCCCAGGTGACCGCGCTGCTCGAGAAAGCACGCGGTACGGCCGATCCCGATGCACGCGCAAAGCTGACGGTGAAGGCACAGGCGATCGTGACTCACGACATGGTCTGGATTCCCCTCGCAATGCCGTTCACCGTAGTGATCATGCACAAGGGCATCACCGGCGCGCCGGCCACGTTCCAGTACCAGTTCGGCCCGTGGGGCGTCTACCTCGGAGCCAACTGACGGCATGCGAGCAGTGCCGAATGGGGCACGATCGACTCCTACCCTCGAGCAGGTCGACCTGCTCGAGGGTAAGATCGCGCGCCAGGCGACCGCTAGCGTGACCAGGCACCACGCTCAGTCCCGGGCGATTCCCAGTCCGCTGCCGATGAGCAACTGACTCCGAGATCGGGGGCCGCGACATCCCGCTGCTGCGATTCATCGTCCGTCGTCTGTTGACACTCATCGCCACGCTGCTGGTCGCCAGCTTCGTGATCTACGGCTCGTTGTATCTGGCGCCAGGGAGTCCGATCGCGACGCTGACCGGCGGACGCACCCCGCCACCCGACGTGACCGCAACGCTGAACGCGCGCTACCACCTGAACGACCCGTTCCTGACGCGGTACTCCCTCTGGCTGAAGGACGTCGTGAGCGGGAATCTCGGGACCTCAATTCCCCTCCAGGAAGACGTCACGACGCTGATACAACAGCGTGCCGGCG
>JALYLC010000469.1 GCA_030774435.1 Actinomycetota bacterium | reverse complement strand
GTAGGAGAGCCCGTGATGGACGAGCGACCAGGCGATGAAGGTCGAGAACATCGCCATCTCGCCTTGCGCGAAGTTGACGACGCCGGTCGAGCGGTAGATCAGCACGAGCGCCACGGCGAGGGTAGCCCAGACGCCGCCCGAGGCCAGGCCGATCACGATTTGCTGCGCCAGTTGGGTCCAGTCGAAGGCGAACAGCATCAGTAGCCCAGGTATGACCTGCGGACGGATTCGTTGCGGCGCAGCTCGTCGCTCGAGCCTTCCACCGCGACCTTGCCGACCTCGAGGACATAGGCGCGCGAGGAGGCCTCGAGGGCGAGGACCGCGTTCTGCTCGACCACCAGCACCGCGAGCCCTTCCTGCTCGTTCAGCTCACCGACGATGCGGAAGATCTCGGCGGTGACGATCGGCGCGAGGCCGAGCGACGGCTCGTCGAGGAGCACGAGCCTCGGGCGCAGCATCAGCGCACGGGCGAGCGCGAGCATCTGCTGCTCGCCGCCGCTGAGGGTCCCGGCACGCTGCGCCGCGCGCTGCTCGAGCCAGGGGAAGTAGGTGAGTACACGCTGCTCGTCCTCGCGAACCGCCGCGCGGTCGCGCCGCACGTAGGCGCCGAGGCGGAGGTTCTCGCGCACACTCAGCTCCGTCAGCGTGCCGCGGCCCTCGGGCACGTGCGCCACGCCGAGCCGCGCAACGGCCTCCGGCGAGCGGCGCGAGATGCGCTTGCCCGCGAAGACGATCTCGCCGCTGCGCCGGACCATCCCGGAGACCGCGCGCAGGGTCGTTGTCTTGCCCGCGCCGTTCGCGCCGAGGACCGCGACGACCTCGCCCTCGTCCACCTTGAGCGAGATCCCGTGCAGCGCCTTCACCGGGCCGTAGCGGGCTTCGACGTCCTCCAGCTCCAGGAGCGCCTCAGGCATCCACGGTTCCCAGGTACGCCTCGATCACGGCCTGGTCGCCCTGCACCTCGGCAGGCGTGCCGCTCGCGATCAGGCGGCCGAAGTCGAGCACGTGCACGCGGTCGGCGATGCCCATCACGAGACCCATGTGGTGCTCGACCAGTAGCAGCGTCAGGTCGAAGTCGTCGCGCAGGCTGCGGATCAGCGACCCGAGCTCCGCGACCTCCTCGTGGTTGAGGCCGCCCGCGGGCTCGTCGAGCAGGAGCAGCCTCGGGCCGGAGGCGAGCGCGCGCGCAAGCTCGACCCGCTTCTGCGTGCCGTAGGGGAGCTCGGCCGCCTGGTGATGGGCGAGCCCGGCGAGGCCGACGTATTCGACGAGCTCGCGGGCGCGTCGGCCGCGGCGCGCGTGCCTGCCGACGAGCACGTGCTCCAGCACCGTCATCGAGCTGAAGAGCTCGACGTTCTGGAAGGTGCGGGCGATCCCGCGCTTCACGATCCCGTGCGGCGGCGTCTTGAGGAGCGTCTCGCCCTCGAACGCGATCTCGCCCTCGTCCGGCCTGTAGAGGCGCGTGATCAGGTTGAACATCGTCGTCTTGCCGGCCCCGTTCGGGCCGATCAGACCGACGATCTCGCCCTCGCTCACGTCGAACGACACGTCGTCCACCGCGACGATGCCGCCGAACCTTCGCGTCACGTGCTCGACCGAGAGCATCGCCATCGCCGACTACCTTAAGCCGTCGAGATCTAGATCAGAACGACCACGGTTGCGCTCTTCGCGCTCTCGGTCCCCCGCCACTGGGTGCCAGCCGCCGGGGTGACGGTGTACTTCCACGAGCCCGTCGGGACGGAGTTCTCCGTGCAGCTTGTCGAGGCGACATTCCCGCCGCAGGCGGAGAGCGTGGCCTGGAGAGCATTGGTAACGCCGTCATACCGCTTGACGATGTAGCTCGGAACGTTTCCGCCGCCGTTGAACTGGCTGGCCGCCCAACTGAGCGTCACCGAGTGACTTGACACCGTGCCGCCCGGGACGTTTCCCACGGAGGCAGACATCGTCTTTGCGCCGGCGGCGCCGGAACCTGCAGGCCCGACCGACCACGCACCGATGCTCGCGGGAGCGAAGACGAGCGCCGCTGCGAACACGAGAGCGGCGGCCCGCCTCATGCCCGCACCGCCCTGGCC
>JALYLC010000468.1 GCA_030774435.1 Actinomycetota bacterium | reverse complement strand
CCCGTCCGGATGCGAACCGTCGACTCCCGTGGGAGCAGTTCGGCGAGGTCGTCCGCGATGGCATCAGCCGTCCAGGACGCTGCGCCGAAATCCTGCGAGCGCCGTCGGTCGAGCCGGCGGCGAGTCGGTCGCGCTACGCTCGGGCGATCGTGGTCGTCCGACGCCGCGGAGTCGCTCCCGAGTAGAACCCGTCGGTGGACTGCACTTTCTGGGCCGGTACGACGATGCTAGGAGAGGGCGGTCCGTTCCATGGTCGCTTACGTGGTCGGGGCGCCGCAGGCTCTCGCGTGAACCGCGGGCGCCTTTGGGATCGTCGTCGCGACGCCGCTCGAAAGATGCCGCATCCGCGTCCCAGTCGGGCGCACGCGCCGGCCGTTTCGCATGAACGCGTGGAAGTCCTGCGAGCCGCCAGGGCGCAGCGCGACTACCTCGCCCTCGAGCAGCAAGCGCGGGGCCGCGACCTCGTCCGGCAACTCGCCGAGTTCGGGAACATCGCGGTGAGGTCGTTTGCCAGCGGCACGTGCTAGCGGACAGCTGCAAAGCACCTGCGCCGGCTGACGGTGCGGCTTCGAATCCTTTAGTGGAGGTATGTCCGGCGCTCGCTTGGCGTCAGCTGGCGGGTACTGCGGGCCTGTCCGAGCCTCCGCAGAGCAGCTGGGTTCTTGCAGTAGGTGCAGGCATCCCAGACATGTATGTTCCCGCTCGCGTCGAGGGCTGCGAGGCGGCGGCTGTCGGGGCTGAAGGCAACAGCGGCTGATCCGTCTGTCGCGAGCGTGCGTAACAGGCGGCCCGTGTGCGCGTCCCAGATGCGGATTGTGTTGTCGTCGCTTGCGGTGGTGTAGAGCTTCCCGTCGGAGCTGTAGGCGGCGCCTCGGATCGGTTTCGTTTGGCCTGTGAGGATTCGCAGTGTACGTCCGGTTGGAACAGCAAGGATGGTCGTCTGTCCGGGAGCGGGGGCGTTGATCATGGCGAGCTCGGTCGCGTCAGGGCTGATTCTCATGATGCCCCAGTCCCCGGCATAGCTTCGTGATGCGAGGGAGCGGCTGGTCGCGCGGTCGGCCGCGAAACTCCACAGCTGCAGGAGTCCGCATTTCGTCAGCGCGGCGAGTAGCTTCCCGTCGTCAGCGAACGCTGGGGCATTCCAGCCACCCGGGCAGCTCGTCACGGCGAGTCTTCGGTAGCTGCCGTTTCGGAGGTCGAACAGGTCGAGCGCGGCCCGCTGCTCCCCTAACCAGTAGTCGTTCATATTCGCGGCAAGGACTCCTGTGACGGCGAGTCGCGAGCCGTCGAAAGTCGTGTCCGAGCGGGGCGCGAACATGCCGTGTGCGGCTAGGGTCGTTACCAGGCGCCGTCTGGTGAGATCCCAGACGAGGATCTGGACGTGAGCGCTGGAGGTGAACACGAATGCCAAGCGGCCGTCCGGACTGAGGTTTGCGTCGGAGCTCGCGGATGGACCGATCGCCTGTGGTGGGGCCGCGCGGCTACCGCTCGTAGACGACCAGGCTTGTACGAGCGCGCGGCCAGTCGCCGGGCCGGTGGTGGGTTGGATCACATCGACAATGCGTGCGCGCGTGAAGCTCAGATTCGCGAACGCTCGCTGGGCGAAGAGGTTCGCGAACGCTGGCAAGCGGCCGCCGGTTGACAGCGCGAACTGTGCGTCCCCTGTTGCCCGCCAGATTCGACCGGACCCGTCTGCTGAGGTCGTCGCTAACTGCTGACCATCGGGTGAGAAGGCTATCGCCATCACGGCCTGCGTGTGGCCGGGCAGGATCTCGACTTGCTTCGTCGTGAGCGAATAGATACCGACCGTGCCGTCGTTGTAGCCAAAGGCCACTCGCGTTCCATCGGGAGAGATGGCAACCGAAATGCTTCCACTTGAGCTTTGGAAGAGAGGAGGGGAGCGCCTTTGGAGAGTATTTGCATCAATCAGCATTGTTCGTGAATCTGCGCCGCTAGGGCCAGCCGAGACAGCGAGGGCGAGCGTCGCCCCGTTTGGGCTGAACGCCTCGGAGAGGACGTCAGAGTGAATTTCCGTCGTTGCGAGGACTCGTCCTGTTCGCAGGTCGAACTCGACGAGCCCCGGCGAGCCGCCGACCGCGAGGCGCCTACCGTCCGGGCTGAAGGCGACGGTCCAGAACGGGACTCCGTGCTCCGGATTGCTTCCCACGACCCCGACATGATTCGCAGAAGTCAGCGTTCGCACTCGACCAGTACGCGTGTCCCACATCGCGATGCCGCCGAATGTCGACGTGTAACCGACAAAGGCAACCCATCTCCCATCGGGGCTGAACGCAATGCTTTGCGGTACCACCCCCTCGAGCGATTTGCGAGTCGCACCGCTGGCAGGATCAAGCAGCAGAATTCCCCATTCCGTGCCCACGGCGAGACGGGAGCCATCCCGGTTATAGGCGACCAAGGGACTCTGCCCGCCGAACTCTATGCGCCGCTCTACCCGGCCCGTATGCGAGTCGAGTATCAACACACCCCCGTTCTGGGAACCCTCGGCGAGATGCTTACCATCGGGGCTGTAGGCGATCCCGGGTCCCCACATATGGGTCACTTGCCGACCGAGATCGGGTAGTCGCGCCCGGATCGGGGAAAGGTCGATCGCGCGTCGCAGCGCGTAGACCGCCTCCGGCGTCGAGCGCGCTCGCAGGGCTTCCCGCGCCAGCAGAATCGATCGTTCCGGATCAATCGGAAGCTGCGTCTGACTTTCGGCTGCGAGCGCCCGCGAACGAGAGATCCTGGCCGCCGTCTGCGCCTGATTTCGGCTGATGAACGCAAACCCGGCGAGTCCCAGGGCAACGACGATCACGGCGAGACCGGCCACGACACCCACACGTTGACGCCTGAGCGCAGCTGAACGGCTGCCATAGATGTACTCGCGGTGCAGCGAGGTTGGTGCCGGCTCGGCGTGCGCACCAACGCCAGCCAACCAAGCCTCCGCAGTGGCCAATTCGGTGCCTCGCAAGAGGAAGCTCCGATCGTTGCGGTCAGTACTCCATTCAAGGGCCTTGACCAGCCATCGCGTGTGCGCCCGCGCATGCTCAATGTCCGCATCCATCGCTGCAGCAAGGCGCTGCGACACGGCCTCCATGTCGACGTCCGGCCTGCACGGGATCCAGTTGCGTATCCGGATGGCCTCGGGCAACCGGTCGTCCTCAACCATCTCTCGGAGGAGCGGTATGACGCGTTTGTTCAAATCGAGGGCGTACTCGACCTCGCTCTCGCAATAACGCGACTCCACCGACGCGGGCGTAATCACAAACACAAAAGCATCCGACTGCTCGATCGCGGAGCGGATCGCCGCCGGGAACACCTCGCCATCGCCGATCCCCTCGGTATCGATCCAGACCGATTTACCGCTCCGCTCGAGACCCTCGACCAGGCCGCTGACGAACTCCCCGTCACGGCGCGAGTACGACACGAACACGTCAGGCATACACGCTTCCCGGCGGTACCCACGCCACGCCCGCGCAACCGATCTGCCCCCAGCAACGCAGGTAGTCAGACACTGCGATGAGGCCCGCGGGAATGAGAACTCCGCACGTCGCGCCCCCACCAGCGGCCCAGCAGGCGCACCGAAATCGACATGTGATCGATGATACTAGGTCGCGATGGACGCGCAGCTCGCTCTACTCTCAGCCTCCCTAGCACGCTGGCGAAGGTCGCTTGGGAGCGGAAGGCGCCTGTTGGTTCGGTAACCAGACTAATTGGCCTCTCGCGCGGCGGCCCGCCACCGCCGTCAGCAGACTCCACCGGCCGGGCTACGCAGTCTTCGTCGCGCTCGGGTGACCGGTGTAGGATCGGCGCCTGTCTGTGGTGAGCGACGATGCTGGGGAGCGTGCCATCGCACGTCAAGCAGGGCCAACACCTGAGATCCAGGCCGCCAGCTTGGACGGCGCCCCGGTGCGAGGCGAGGGCCAACTCGCGATCGTGGGCGCGCGCTTGCTGGACGGCGGCGCAGTGACGGCACGCGAGAACGTCAGCGTACTCGTGCGCGACGGCGTGGTCGCCGAGGTGCTCGCGGGCGCGGAGCTTCCCGCCGGTTTCGTCGCCTGACGGCGTCCGCGCTCGAGGTCGCGACCGACTGCAGGAGCTCCTCGAGCTTGCGGCTGCCGATTGGGCGGTCATGCGGCGCCCTCGAAGCAGGTGTGCGTGCACGGTTGCCACGAGTCGTCGCGGGTCGCGCTACGCTCGGGCGGCGGCAACGAACCGCGCTGACCGTCGCCCCGCGCGGGTGTAGGGGTGGATGGCAGTGCGGCGGCCGAGGCGGACTCGCAAGTGGACTGCACTTTCTGCGCCGGGACAACGGCTGCCGGTGGTGCTTGCTTCCCGGCCTGGCATCGCGCCTGAAAGCGACGGCGCTCTTCATAGAGTTTGGAGAGGCGTGAGCAACCTGGCTGTCACCCCATGAGACACCTCTTGCATGGTTGTGCGTATTCACACTAAACTCTGTCCGATCTGCGGCACGCCTTGGTCTTGTCGCTAGGCGGTGGCTACCACGACCTCGCCAGGCTCTGCGTCGCGATCGACAACGAGCGCGAGCGCAACATCCAGCCGACGCCGACCGAGGAGGATGCCATCGTCGTGAGCGCGTAATCCTCAGCGACCGGCCGCCGCCGAAATCTCGCCAAGCTCGCCGTCGGGATCGAGCACGACCTCGTCCGCACGGTCATCCCGTCCCCGACCAAGGAGGTTGCTAGGCTCGTCATCGCCTGAGAGAATCTGCAAAGGGAGGATCGCATGAGCGACCACCAAGAGCCGATCTTCGATGTCGCCCAGCTCGCGCACGTCGAACTTCTCACCCCGAAGCCCGAGCGGACGCTGTGGTTCTTCAAGGACCTCCTGGGCATGCAGGAGACGGCCCGGCAGGAGCAGTCCGTCTACCTGCGCGGGTACGAGGAGTCCTACCACCACTCGCTGAAGATCACGGAGGCCGTTGCCCCGGGTCTCGGTCACGTTGCCTGGCGCTCGACCTCGCCGCAGGCGCTCGAGCGGCGGGTCGCCTCGATCGAGGAGAGCGGTTACGGCACCGGCTGGGTCGAGGACGAGCTCGGACACGGGCCTGCCTACCGGTTCAGCACGCCTGACGGGCATCCCATGGAGATCTTCTGGGGCGTCGACTACGTCGAGATCCCCGCAGGCGAGCGCAGCGCGCTCCTCAACCGCCCGCAGCGCCGACCCTTCACGGGCGTTCCGGTGCGGCGGATCGACCACCTGAACCTACTCGCCCGGGACGTGACGCTGAACAAGGAGTTCCTCCTCAACCGCCTGGGCTTCCGGCTCCGCGAGCACATCGTGCTCGAGGACGGCAGCGAGGCAGGCGCCTGGATGAGCGTCTCGCCGCTCGTCCACGAGCTCGCAGTGACGAGCGACCAGACCGGCACGGGCGGCCGCCTCCATC
>JALYLC010000467.1 GCA_030774435.1 Actinomycetota bacterium | reverse complement strand
ACGCCCGCCTACGACGGCTCGGAGTGGCAGGCGCTGGTGGCCGGGTCGAACGCCGGCCGCATCCCCGAGGTCGACCTGCCCGCGTTGCGCTGGCTGTGCGACCTGCTCGTCGAGCTCGCGCGCGACGGCGTGCTCGGCTCGGCCCACGACGTCTCCGACGGAGGCCTGGCGGTCGCGCTGGCCGAGATCGCGCTCGCCTGCGGCACTGGCCTCGAGGCCAGTATCGAGCCGGGCGACGACGCGTCGGCGACGCTGTTCGGCGAGTGCTGCGGCCTCGTCGTCGTCAGCTGTGCGCCCGGCGAGGAGGCGCGGCTGGCCGAGGCGTGCGACGCTGCAGAGGTGCCACTCGAGAGAATCGGCGCCCTGGGCGGCGCGACGATCGCGCTGCGCTGCGGCGAGCTCACGCTCGACGTTCCGCTCGAGGCGGCCCGCGCGGCCTACGACGAGACCCTGCCGCGAGCGATGGGAGCCGGCTGATGTGCGGCGTCTTCGGCATCCACGCGCCCGGCCGTGATGTCGCGCGCCTCGCCTACTTCGCGCTCTACGCCCTCCAGCACCGGGGACAGGAGAGCGCCGGCATCGCCGTCAGCGACGGCCGCCGGGTGCTCACCGTGCGGGACATGGGCCTCGTCGCGCAGGTCTTCGACGAGGGCAAGCTGCAGGCCCTCCCCGGCCGCGCGGCGATCGGGCACGCCCGCTACTCGACGACGGGCTCGGCGCACTGGATGAACTCGCAGCCGATCGTCGCCCATCGCCCCGGCCGCACGGTCGCGCTCGGCCACAACGGCAACCTCACGAACACGAACGAGCTGCGAGCCGAACTGCAGGAGCAGGGCGTGCGGCTCGGCTCCACATCCGACACCGAGGTCATCTGCGCGCTCATCGCCCACCATCCAGGCACGCTCGCGGAGGGCGCCGTGCACGCGATGGAGCGCATCCGCGGCGCGTTCTCGGCCGTCGTGCTGAGCGAGGACACACTGCTCGCGTTCCGCGATCCCGATGGAATCCGCCCGCTCGTGCTGGGCGATCTCGACGGTTCCCCCGTCGTGGCCTCGGAGACGCCGGCGCTCGACATCATCGGTGCCACGGCCGTGCGGGAGCTCAAGCCGGGCGAGCTGCTCGTCTGCGACTCCAGCGGCTTCCGCGTCGAGCAGGCGGTGCCGCCCCGGCGCCGGGAGACGATGTGCGTGTTCGAGCACATCTACTTCGCGCGCCCCGACGCCCAGATGGACGGCCAGACGCTGCACGCCGAGCGCGAGCGCATGGGCGAGCAGCTCGCGGCCGAGGCGCCGGCCGACGCCGACGTCGTGATCGCGGTGCCCGACTCGGGAACGCCGGCGGCGCAGGGCTACGCGCGCGCCTCGGGCCTGCCGTTCCGCGACGGGCTGATCAAGAACCGCTACGTCGGGCGCACGTTCATCCAGCCCGACCAGGCGCTGCGCGAGCACGGCGTGCGGCTGAAGTTCAATCCGCTGCCGCACGCGATCGCGGGCAAGCGGCTGGTCGTCGTCGACGATTCGATCGTGCGCGGCTCGACCACGCGCAAGATCGTGGAGATGCTGCGGGATGCGGGAGCGCTCGAGGTGCACCTGCGCGTCTCGGCGCCGCCGATCATCTCGCCGTGCTTCTACGGCATCGACATGGCCAAGCACGCCGAGTTGATCGCCGCGGGACGCAGCATGGAGGAGATCCGGGCCCTGCTCGGCGCCGATTCGCTCGCCTACCTCTCGCTCGACGGGCTGCAGCGAGCAATCGAACGGCCGGCGGAGCGCTTCTGCCGCGCCTGCCTGACCGGCAACTACCCCGTGCCGGTGCCCGAGGAGGCAGGCAGCAAGCTGCGCTTCGAGCGCGAACCTGCGCGGGCATGAAGGCCCCCGAGCCGCTGTCCTACGCCCAGGCCGGCGTCTCGCTGCAGGCCGCGGACGCGGTCGTGGAGCGTGTGCGCCGCGCCGTCGCATCGACGCGGACGCCGCGCGTCCTGGGCGACCTCGGCGGATTCGCCGGACTGGTCTCGGCGGGCGGCTATCGCGACCCGGTACTCGTTGCCGGCACCGACGGCGTGGGAACGAAGCTGCTGCTGCAGCGCGCGGCGGGCCGGCTGCGCGATTCGGGCATCGACCTGGTGGGCATGTGCGTCAACGACGTGCTCACGTGCGGCGCCGAGCCTACGCTGTTCCTCGATTACATCGCGGTCGGGCGGCTCGATGCCGAGCGCGTGGCCGACGTCGTCGAGGGCGTCGCGGACGGCTGCCGCGAGGCGGGCTGCGCGTTGCTCGGAGGCGAGACGGCCGAGCTCCCCGACATGTATGGCGCCGACGACCTCGACCTGGCGGGCTTCGCGCTCGGCATCGTCGAGCGCGAAGCGATCATCGACGGCTCGGGCATCACGCCTGGCGATGCGGTGATCGGATTGGCGGCCAGCGGGCTGCACTCCAACGGGTTCACGCTCGTGCGCCGGCTGCTGGAGCGCGCCGGGCTCGGGCCCGACGACGCGCCCGGCGACCTGCTCGCGCCCACGCGCGTCTACGC
>JALYLC010000466.1 GCA_030774435.1 Actinomycetota bacterium | reverse complement strand
GCGCTTCTGCTGCAGCGGCTCGCAGTCGGCGGCGCTGCGCCAGGCCTCCAGCAGTTCCTCCGGCGTCTGGCACACGAGCACGGGCCGGCCGAAGCGCCGCTTGAACGGGATGGGATCGCCGGGCTTGACCACGGCGGGGTAGTTCAGCGCCGTCGCGGCCGCGCGCGCCTCGTCCTCGCTGTCAGCCGCAAACGTGAGTGGCACGCCGATGCCGGCGCCCTGAGCCACCGCGTACTGATGGCGCTTCTGCTGCAGCGGCTCGAGCACGTCCCAGCCGCTGCCCGGCAGCTGGTACGCGGCCAGGCGCGCCGCGTTGCGCGCCACGGCGGCGAGCGGGGCGTCATGCGTCGGCAGCACCACGGCCGGCTCGGAGAACTCGCGCTCGGCGAGCTCGGCCAGGAAGGAGACGTAGGCCTCCTCGTCCTTCGGATCCGGCGACAGGATGTGGTGGGCGAGGCGCGAGCGGAACCCGAGCGCCGACGGCCGGTGATCCACGGCGATCACGGGCGCGCCGGCCGCGGCCAGCGAGCGGATGGCCTCGAGCCCGTTGACGAAGCTGACGTCCAGCACGACCGCGGGCGGCAGCAGCGAGCGCGCCAGCCGGCGGCCGAGCGCATCGCGGCGCGAGCGCCTCACCGCGGCCCCGGCGCCAGGCTCGCCGAGGAGATGTGGGATGCGTGCCCGACCTCGTCGAACGCCTGCACGCGCACGCGCACCCTGCCGCGCGCCAGCGCCGGTGTGGCGATGCGGGCGCTCGCGGCCCCGGCAGTGAACGTCAGCGGCAGCGTGCGCCGCAGATGCAGCGCTCCCGTGACGTCGTCGATCTGCACGGTGAGGCTGCCCGTGCGCGACTCGGCATCCGCGACCTCGACGTCGAGCGAGTCGCCGTTCGAGGAGAGCGCGACGGTCGGCGCGGTGGTGTCGCGCACGAACGAGACCGACTGCTCGGAGCGGTTGCCCGCCATGTCTCGCGCCCAGAAGACCGCGGTGTGGGGGCCCGGCGCGAGGGCGCTCATGTCGAGGCGCTGGTGCAGGAGGCCGGCGACCTCGGCCACCGCGACACCGTCGATCGAGACGCCGGAGGCCTCGATCGTGCCCGCATCGTCCACGGAGATGTCGAAACGCGACGAATCGCCCACGGGCTCGCCGGTCGCCGGAGTCGTCGCAACCCAGGTCGGCGGATCGAGGTCGAGCCGGATGCGGCCGGCGCCCGTGACCTCATCCGGCCCCGGCGGTGCGATGTCCAGGGCGCTCGCGGTGAGCTCCCTGGCGATCGTGTCGGGGTCGCTCGGCTGGCCGGCTGCGCGATCGCGCTGCATGAGCAGGGCGGCCGCCCCCGCGGCGTGCGGCGCGGATGCCGACGTACCGACCATCGCGATACCGGGCCACACGGCGGTCGAGGCGGGCGCGACGACATCGGGCTTCAACCGCCCGTCCTCGGTCGGGCCCTGGGATGAGTAGTCCGCCGCGGCGTCGCCCTGCCAGTCGCGCGCGCCCACCGTGAACGAGCCGCGTGCGTCGCCGGGCGTCGGGATGCTCGACTCGACGGTGGCCTCATCGCCGAGCTCGACGCCACCGCCGAAGATCTCGAGGTTGCAGACCACTCCGGGCGTCCCCTGCAGGATGCGCAGGCCGTACGTCCCCGTCGACGTCGGCAGGAAGCCCACCGCGCTGGCGGGCTGCGCTGCGTCCTTCTGGCCCTGCGCGAACACGACCGGCGAGCTCGGCGCCGTGTCCGTGACGTCGAGCTGGAACGAGGCCGTCGAGGCCGCGACGGGCGCGCCGTTCTTGCTGCAGTTGCTCCAGAACAGCGTGGCGCCCATGCCGATGCCGGCGGTCAGCGGGAACGTCAGGTAGCCGCGCCCGGCGGGGCCGATGTTGGACCAGCCGTCCTTGTCGGGATCGCCCGCGACGCCCTCCCAGTGACGCCTGGCGTAGTTGCCCGCCGAGTTGGCCCAGAAGATGCCCGCGTCGTGCGCGCGGTTGACGGCCTGAGCGGCCACGCCCGTGCCGTCGAACGGCCCATCCAGGAACGAGTTCGAGTGCACCACGATGTCGACGCGCGGCTTGCCGTCGGGCCCGTTGATGAGCCAGTCGACGGCCTGTGAGAGCTCCAGCTCCGTGTGGTAGTTGACGAACGTGTAGCGCGCCCCGGGCGCGATGTCCCAGACGACCTGCGCGACGTTCGCGCCGTGACCCGTGGGCTCCTCGGCATTCGAGAGGCCCTCGATGTCGGGCCTGCCGCTCGTGTGGTCGAACGACTGGGTCGCATCGATCTGGGTGGGCGGAGGCAGCTCCTTGGCGAGCAGGCTCTGCCAGCTGGCGCCGAAGCCGAGATCGACGATGGCGATGCGAATGCCGGCGCCGTTGAGACCGTGCGACTGCAGGGCATCGGCGCCGATCCGCTCCACGCCCTGGGAGATGACCTGGTCGGGCACCGCCACGTCGGCCGGGCCGACGCCGCGCACGCCCGGCAGCCGCGCCAGGCGAGCGGCGAGGCCGGGGGCTTCGCGCACCTGCAGGAGTCTTCCAGCGCGCGCAGTGACGGGCGCTCCGAGCCGGGCGAGAGCACGGCTGACGCTCGCCGTGCGCCCTGGCGCGGCGGCGATCGTGAGTGAGCTCCCCGGCGGCGCGGGCGCGCGGCCGGCTGCACTGGAGAGCGCCACCACCCCCGCGACCGCGCAGAGCGTCGCGGCTGCGAGCACGAGACGGCGCATGCAACTTCACGTTACTGGACGCGACCCGCCAGTCCTGCCGCGGCCGGGGACGACGGAGCGGCGGAGCAGCGCCAGTCCGCCGAGCGCGCCGACGATCACACCGACCGCGAAGTACGCCAGACCGAGCGCGAACGCGTCCTCGCGCGAGACTCCCGCGCCGCCCAGCACGACCACGAACGTGGCCTCGCGCAGGCCGATCCCGTTGAGCGAAGCGGGCACGATCGTGACGAGGAACAGCACCGGGCAGAGCACGAGCAGCGTCGCGTAGCTGAGGTCGAGGCCCATGCCGGTCGCCAGGAAGCCGATCGACACCGCACGCAGGCCCTGTGCGAGCACGCCGAGGACGAAGACCCAGGCGAGCGTTGCCGGATGCCTGCGATAGGCGTGCAGCGCCTGGTACAGCGAGCGCAGGGCATGCTCGGCGCGCAGCCGGGCAGCCACGGGGGCGAGGCGGCGCAGCAGCGGCTGCAGCCGCTGCGAGAAGAGCGCCACGGCGGCGGCGGCTGTGACGGCGACCACCC
>JALYLC010000465.1 GCA_030774435.1 Actinomycetota bacterium | reverse complement strand
GCCTCAGCCTGAGCGAGCAGCCGATCAGTTCGTCCAGCGTCCAGATGCGATCAGTGACGCCTCCGCTACGGCTGGCGTCGTCGTAAGGGTTCCGTGGACGCGGCAGTAGTTGTAGGGGCATGAAACTGCCCGTGTGGAGTCTTTGCTCTATCCGGAGTGCCGAGTAGCCTCGAGGCGTTCCGGGTGCCAGGGGCTTCAGGGAGACGCAGGTCGGGCAGGCCGTCGAAAGCACTATGGGCTGCGAGCCCGTGGTTTGTAGGTGGCCGCCCCTGCGACTGTCCGGGTGTGCCGCGAGCACGGATCCGTAGTTGTCGTGTCGCCCTCCTCGTCTCCGCGTCAAACAGCGAGCTAGAGGGAGGTTCCGATGCGTTTCTTTGGATTGGATGTCCATCGCGACTTCTGCGAGGTGGCGATCGCGGAGAGTGGCCAGGTGCGGCTGGCGGGGAGGGTGAAGACCGAGCCGGAGGCGTTGGCGCTGTTCGCGCAGAGTCTCGCTGGCGACGATCAGGTTGCGTTGGAGGCGACCGGGAACGCGCTCGGGATCGCGCGGATCATCGAGCCGCATGTCGGCCGGGTGGTGCTCGCGAACCCGAAGGCGGTCAAGGGGATCACCCAGGCGGGCGCGAAGACCGACAAGATCGACGCGCGCACGCTCGCGAAGCTGCTCGCGGGCGGGTTCCTGCCCGAGGTGTGGCCGCCCGATGAGCAGACGCGGATCTTGCGCCGCCGCGTCTCGGCTCGGGCGCAGCTGGTCCGGCAGCGCACGCGCGCGAAGAATCAGGTGCACGCGACGCTGATCCGCAACCTGAGGGGGAGGCCGCCGGTGAGTGACCTGTTCGGCGCGCGCGGGCGGCGCTGGCTCGCCGAGCAGGTCTTGCCCGCCGACGAGCAGGAGACGGTCGCGGGCTGCCTGCGCCAGATCGAGTTCCTCGACCGGGAGATCGCGCTGGTCGAGCGGGCGCTCGCCGAACAGGTACTCGCCTCGGAGGAGATGCGGCGGCTGCTGACGCTGCCCGGGGTGAACTTCGTCACCGCAGCCGCGGTGATGGCCGCGATCGGCAAGATCGACCGCTTCCCGACCTCGCGGCAGTTGGTCAGCTATCTCGGACTCGACCCGCGCGTGCGCCAGTCCGGCTCGGAGCCGGCCCGACACGGGCGGATCTCCAAGCAGGGGCCAGGCGAGACCCGCCATGTGCTCGTCGAGGCGGCCTGGCACGCCACCCGCACACCCGGACCCTTGCGCGCCTTCCACGACCGGATCGCCAGCCGGCGCGGCGCCAACGTCGCGACCGTCGCCGTCGCCCGCAAGCTGGCCGTGATCGCCTGGCACATGCTCAGCCACGGCGAGGACTACGCCTTCGCCCGCCCCTCACTCACCCACGAGAAGCTCCGCAGGCTCGAGCTGATGACCGGCGCCGAGCGCCGTAAAGGCAAGCGGATCGGCGTCTTCGCAACCAAAGAACAGCACCAGCTCGATAGGGAACTCGCCGCGCAGGCCGAGCTCGCCTACCGGCGGCTCGTCCAGGACTGGCAGCCGGCGATCAAGGGCGCGGGTGCCGCACCGGGGCGCGCATCTCGCAGGCCACCAAGCGGCCAAGCAGCGCGGCAGGAGACAGCCCCACCCCCTGCGCTTTAGCTCGCGGTCACCCGCACCACCACAAACTCTCGCAAAGGAGACCACCCACTGTCCAGCACTTGACTTTCATCCGTAGTGCTTGAGCCAGTGTGGCAGGGCGGCGGTGCGGTCGTGGTGTGAGTGGTAGAGGAGCCCGTAGGCCCATTCGCGCGCCATTGTTTGGTGGAAGCGTTCGACCTTGCCGTTGGTGCGTGGTCGGTAGGGCTGGATGGTGAGGGCGGATCCCGTTGCGGGTGAGCAGCTCTCGGAGCAAGCGGTTCTTGACGTAGGCGAAAGCGTTGTCGGTCATCACTCGCTGGGCGCTGATGCCGTGGCTGGCAAAGTAGGCGAGCCCGCGTTCGACGCCGTCTTCCAGGCTGAGGGCATGAGAGTCATCCTGACGCCGGTACGAGCGCCGAACGCGAACGCACACATCGAGCGGGGGGTCGGGAGCGTACGGCGAGAGTGCCTCGACAGGCTGCTCATCTTTAAC
>JALYLC010000464.1 GCA_030774435.1 Actinomycetota bacterium | reverse complement strand
CACGCAGCGTGTGCCATTTGGCCGTTTCGGTTCTACGAGCTGACGACGAGCCCGCCGAAGCCGGCGGGCAGGCCGCTGACGCTGCCGAGCGACGTCAGGGAGCCGTCCGCGGCGATCTCGAATGCGTTGACGGTGCCGGTGTTGCCGCCGTTGACGTAGAGGAAGCGGTCGCGCGAGATGGCCTCGTCGAGCGGATGGGTGCCGGTCGCCAGCTGAGCCGTGGCGCCGCCCGGCGTCACGAGCGAGAGGGCGCCGTTCCAGGCCACCGAGTACGCCGAGATCGCGTCGGTCGCAGCGTCGGCGGTGTAGACCAGGCGCCCGTCCCTCGTCGAAGCGGCCCAGCAGGCCGCGCCCTGGCCGTTCAGGAGCGACGCGGTGATCGTCGTGAACGGGTCGAGCTGGTAGGAGGTCAGCGCGCTGGCGGCCGCCTCGGTCACGAGCAGCGAGTCGTGCTTGCCGAACGCGAATCCGAACGGCGCGGCGCCGGCCGAAGCGTGGGCCGTGCCGGCTCCGGCGCGGCCCCAGCGGTCGACGGGGTAGGTCTCGATCGTGTTCGCGGCCTTCTCCGAGACGACGAGCTGGTCGCCGCGAGGCGTGAAGGAGACCTGCACGGCGCCCGCCGTGGCCGACGACAGCGGCTGCGTGGCGCCGCTCAGGGGCGACAGGCCGTGGCGGCTGAGCTTGAAGCCCGTGATGTTGCCGCTGACGCCGCTGTTCAGGACATAGACGACGTCGCCGTGGATCGTGACGCTGTTCGGTGTCGTGCCGCCGGAGGGGACGCGATTGACGAGCACGAGCTGGTTGCCGCGCACGCGGAAGGCCGAGACGTCGTTCGAGCCCGCGTTGACGGCGAGCAGCCAGCCGCGCTCGAGCGCGAGCGCTCCCTGGGAGCCGAGGCCGGCGCCGGTGCCGGCGCCGCCCGTGAGGTAGCTGGCGCCCGGCGTGAGCGTGCCGTCGCCGGACTGCTGGTAGACCTGCACCGCATTGGCACTGGCGTTGGTCTCGGTGAACACGGCAGCGCCGCCGTGCGCGAGCGCCGGTGCCGGAGCGGCGACCGCAAGGCCGGCGATCGCGAGGCCGACGAGCGTTCGAAGTGGAGAGTGCAACCGCATGTGGACCCTTTCGTCGTGGAGTAGCTGACGAGTCACGGTTGCACGGCCCGGCCGGTTCGTTGCGGTCCGCCGGCGGCTGTTCAGCGGTTGTTCAGGAGCGGTTCAGCCAAGCGCTCGCAGTGGCGTCGCGAATTCACCGCTTCCTAATGTTCGGGCCGCCACAATGGCGGTGTGGAGCCTGCGCGCACGGTGCTCGTCGTCGACGACGAGCCCACGGTCCGGGACGTCGTCGGGCAGTATCTCGCCCGTGACGGCTTTCGAGTGGTCGCGACCGGCGACGGCCGCGAGGTCAGCGCGCTCGTCGAGCGCGAGTCGCCGCATCTCGTGGTGCTGGACGTGATGCTCCCCGGCATCGGCGGGCTCGAGCTCTGCCGCGCCATCCGGGCGCGCTGGCCGATCCCGGTGATCCTGCTGACCGCGCGCAGCGAGGAGAGCGACCGCATCGTGGGGCTCGAGCTCGGCGCCGACGACTACGTCACCAAACCGTTCTCGCCGCGCGAGCTGGTGGCGCGCGTGCGGGCGGTGCTGCGGCGCGGCGGCGGCGAGGAGGTGGCCGACCTGCTGCTGCTCGGCGACCTCGAGATCGACGTGCCGGCGCGGGAGGTACGCCTTCGCGGCAACGACGTCCGGCTGGCGGCGCGCGAATTCGACCTGCTCGCGTTCCTCGCTCGGCATCCGCGGCGCGTGTTCACGCGCGAGCAGATCATGCAGAGCGTGTGGGGCTACACCGCCGCCATCGACACCGGAACGCTCTCGGTGCACGTGCGCCGCCTGCGCGAGAAGATCGAGGACGATCCGCGTACCCCGCGGCGGATCGAGACCGTCTGGAACGTCGGTTACCGCTTCGTCGCCTGATGTTCCCGTTTGCGCTCACGCTCGCGCTCTGCTCGCTCGCCGCCGGCATCATCGGCGGCCTCGGCCTGCGCCTGCTGCCGACGCTGCGGCTACGGCTGGCCGGCCTGGCACTGCTGGCGTCGGGCCTGCCGCTCGTGGCCGTCGTGGCTTCCGGGCTGATCATGTTCGACACGCGCCACGACGCGCTCGTGACGCTGATCGCCGCCGCTGCCTCGGCCTCGGCGCTCGCCGGCGCCTTGCTCGTCTCGCGCTCGATCTCTCTGCCGCTGCGAGCGCTCCGGCGCACCGCGCAGCGACTCGCCGGCGGCGAGCTCGAGGCGCGCGCGCCGCTGAGCGGGCCGAGCGAGCTGCGCGAGGTCGCGTCGGTCGTGAACGAGATGAGCACGGCCCTCGACGGGCTCCTGCGCGCGCAGCGCGAGCTCGTCGCCGCCGCGAGCCACGACCTGCGCACGCCGCTGACCAACCTGCGCGCGGCCGCCGAGGCGCTGGAGGACGGCGTGGGGGATCCCGCCCTGCACCTGGCGTCGCTGCAGCTGCAGGTCGAGCGCATGACCCTGCTCGTCGACGATCTGCTCGACCTCTCGCGCTTCGACGCGGGCGTGGTGCCGCTCGACGTGGCCGAGGCCGACGTCGAGCCGTTGCTGGATGGCTGCCTCGCGCTCTATGCAGC
>JALYLC010000463.1 GCA_030774435.1 Actinomycetota bacterium | reverse complement strand
GTGAGATCCGCGAGGTCGACGCCCGGGAGCTCAAGCTCGCGGACGCAGAGCTCCAACTCCGCCTCGAGTCGGACACGGCCACTGCAGAGAAGAAGCTCGAGGAAGTTCTCACCGAGGCACAAGCCGCAGGCGATCGCATCTCTGCGAGTCGGGCGGCGATTGGGCTCGGGCTCGCGGCCGCTCACCGCGGTCATCATCTCGACGCGGTCGAGCGCCTGGAATCCGCGCTCGAGCATCAGCGCGTCGCTCCCCACCTCAGTCCCGACGTGTACACAGCGCTCGCCCAGTCCTACGCCGCCCTCGGCGCACCGGACCGCGCTGCCCGCCTCCTCGAACAATGTCTCGCAGAGGCAACCGAATCGACGCCGGAGGACGTAACACTCCAGGTGCGGTACGCGACGTTCCTGAGCTACGCCTTGACCGATTCAGGGGACTACGACCGCGCCACTGACGTCGTCCGCGAGGCGCTGAGCCGGGCAGGAGATTCTGCCGACAGCTACACGCGCGTACGTCTTTACTGGTCACTCGCTCGAGTGGCTGCGATCGAAGGTCGTTCGTCCGAGGCGCTCACGCAGATCCGCAAGGCAATCGCACTCCTCGAGGCAACCGACGACACACTGACGCTAGCCCGCGGATACCTCCTTTCGGCTGGCATCGATTCCGAGGAGGGGCGCGTCGAAGCAACCCGTGAGCAACTCGAGATCGCCGCACGGCTCCTGGGTCCTGCCCCGGAACCTGCGGACCTCGGGATGCTCCGCATCGGCCAGTCTCGCCTGGCGACGCTCGAGGGTGACGGCGCCCGGGCCGTCGATTGTGCGAGGGATGCGCTCGCGATCCTCGGGGACTTCCACGGCGGCGAGCTGGGTCATGCCTGCTGGGCACTGGCCCGCGGGCTGGCGCTCGAAGGTAACGCGGACGCTGCAATCGAAACGTACCGCCGCGCCGTCGATCTTCTGACGGTGCACGGCCGAAGACACAACGCGGGGATGGCGTCCCTCGACTGGGCTTCGCTCCTGCAGGAGCAAGGGCGCGGCGACGAGGCGGAGCCGATCCTCCGCCGCGCGTACGATCTCGGTGTGGACGCCGAGACCGCAGCCCGCAAGAGTTGACCCTCGAGCGGGTTGTTCGCCCCGCGGGCCCGTACACGCTCGCTCTCTGCACGAAGCACGCGAGCGATGCAACGCGGCACGTCCGTGACGGGACGCTGACGACGGCGCTGCGTGTCGGCGAGCGCGTGGAGGTCGCGACGGCGAGGCAGACGCTGGATGGACGCCTGGTGCTGCGCGCGGCGAGCGAAGAAGGCCTGGAGCGGCTGCAGTTCGTCCTCGCCGTCGACGCCGACCACACCGAGTTCCTGCGCCGCTTCGCGCACGATCCGCTCATCGGCGAGACGGCTTCGCGGTTCCAGGGGATGCGGCAACTGCGGGTGCCGACGGTGGCTCAGTCGCTTCTGCGTGCGTTCTGCGGGCAACTGATCGATTCGCGCCGCGCGCGGCAGCTCGAGTGCATCATCGTGCGCGCGGTCGAGCCACGCGTCGTGGGAACCGATCTCCATGCCCCGCCGACCCGCACGTCGCTCGCGCGCTTCGCGCCCGTGCGCCTGCGGCAGCTCGGGTTACACGCGAGTCGCGCGGCGGCGCTCGTCCGGGTCTGCCGCTCGACCGATCTGGAGCGGTTGCACACGCTGTCCACGACGCAGGCCGCGACCTTGATCGAGCGGCAGAGGGGACTCGGGCCGTGGTCGGCCGGCGTGGTCTGCCTTGAAGGGCTCGGGCGCCACGAGCGCGGACTGGTCGGAGACCTCACGCTGGTGAAGCTGATGTCGCGACTGCGCGGCCGCTGGGTGGAGGCACACGAGACCGCCGAGCTGCTTGCGCCTTACGGCGAGTGGGGCGGCCTCGCCGGCCTGTACCTGATGATGGGCTTCAAACACGGGCTGATTCCGCTGCCCGAGGAACGGCCCGCCCGTTTCCCGCGGCCCGCGTACGCGTGATCGAGCTCGTCCTCGGCGACATCACGGAGCAGGACGTCGACGCCGTCGTCAACGCTGCGAATCCCGGCCTGCTCGGCGGCGGCGGGGTGGACGGCGCAATCCACCGTGCGGGTGGGCCGTCGATCCTGGAG
>JALYLC010000462.1 GCA_030774435.1 Actinomycetota bacterium | reverse complement strand
CGGCACCGACCAGGCCACCGATCCCGACGGCGGCGACCATGGCTCCGACGCCGCCGTCACCGGCGTGCAGCAGCTCGAGCGCCGCCACGACGGTGAGGACGTTGAGCGCGCCGGCCACGAGCACCTGCGCGCAGTAGAGCCCGAAGAGCACCCGGACGTCGCCGTGGCGTACGATCGCGGACAGTCCCGCGAGCACGCCGTGACGGGTCTCCTCGTCGTCGCCGTCGCCGGCCGGCTCCGTCACCGGATCGCCCTGCGTTGGCTGGGCATGCACGCGCGTGACGGCCAGGGCCGAGAGCGCGTAGGCAGCGATCGGCACGAGGAACGAGAGCGTCGTGCCGAAGGCGGCGAGCACGGCGGCGCCGAGCGCGGGCCCCAGGACGCTGCCGGTGGACTCGACGGTCGTCAGGCCGACGTTCGCGGCAGTCAGCTCCTCGGGCTCGCGCACGAGCGTCGGCAGCATCGCGGCCTGTGCGGGCCAGAACACCGTGCTCACGAGCTGTGTGATCGAGACCAGCGCGACGAGAGCGACCAGCGGCGCGCCGGTGGCCGCGCCCAGGCAGATGACCGCCATGATCGCTGCGCGCAGGGCGTCGGTGATGAAGAGCACGCGCTGCTTCGGGTAGCGATCGACGAGCGCCGCGAGGAAGGGCGCCGCCACCGCCGCCGGGGCGAAGCGGCAGAGCTGCGCGATTCCCACCCACGTCGCACCGCCGCGCTGGTAGACGAGCACGCTGATCGCGACGCTGTAGGACCAGTCCCCGATCGTCGAGCCCGCGAGTGCGAGCTGGGCTCGGCGCACCGCTTCGTTCGACCACACCGACCGCAGGGTGCTGAGCGACGTCCCGGATTCCACGAACCTCTGGACGTTCGGCGCAGGGTGGTTCTTCCCTGCGGCCCGCCAGGCGCCGGCTCGCCGCGGGCTAGACTCGCCGGCATGGCGAGTCGGGGGAAATGATCGAGGATCTGCCGGCATGGAGCCTGCCCGCGGAGGCGCTCGCAGGCTCGCGGCTGGCCCCCGATTGGCCTGCGGGCGTGACGCGCGAGTGGGCCTTCGGAGGGTCGACGGGCGCCGGCGTGCGGGTCTGCGTGATCGACAGCGGCGTGGATGCAGATCCCCGCATCGGCGCGGTGCAGTCGGCGGTGGCGGCAGAGCGCGGCGAGGATGGCACGGTCAGCGTCCAGCCGGACGATCGCGGTGACCTGTGCGGACACGGCAACGCCTGTGCGAGCATCATCCGAGGGCTTGCCCCCGAGTGCGAGATCCACAGCGTGCGCGTGCTCGGAGCCGGCTTCAGCGGCAACGGCGCACTGCTCGTCGAGGGGCTCCGGCACGCGCTCCGTGAGCGCTACGACGTCGTCAACCTCAGCCTCTCGACCGCCAGCGAGGAGTGGCGGGCCGGCCTCTACGAGTTGACGGACATGGGCTTCTTCCAGCGTTCGCTGATCGTCGCCTCGGCGCACAACATGCCCGTGGAGTCCTTCCCGTGGCGGTTCGCGAGCGTGATCAGCGTGGGCAGCCACGATCAGCCCGACGCCATGACGTGGTATGCGAATCCCGAGCCGCCTGTCGATCTCTTCGGGCGCGGGGTGGATGTCGAGGTCGCCTGGCACGCCGGTGAGACGATCACCGCCACGGGCAACAGCTTCGCGGCGCCGCACATCAGCGGGATCTGCGCGCTCATCCGGGCCAAGCACCCCAGCCTGACGCCCGCCGGCGTGAAGCACCTGCTGATGCTGCTGGCAGACAACGTGGAAGAAGATGCCTGATCAGCGGTTGCAGGCGGCGGTCGCGGCGGGCGTGATGGCCGCGGAGGCCGAGCAGCGTGCGCTTCTGGCGTCCATCGTCACCGTCGCCCGGTCGATCTTCCACGCCAAGGCTGCCTCGGTGTTCCTGTACGACGAGGAGAGCGACGAGCTCGTGTTCGAGGCGGTCTCCGGCGAAGGCGAGCGGTCGCTGGTCGGCACGCGCCTCCCGTCGGGGACAGGGATTGCCGGCTTGGTGCTGACGTCCCGGCAACCGCTCGTGATCGACGACACCTCGAAGGATTCCCGCCACTCCGCCGACACTGCGAAGCGCACCGGGTTCGTGCCCCAGAACCTGATGTGCGCGCCACTGCTCGATGCAGACCGAGCGCTCGGCGTGATCAACGTTCTCGACCGGCCGCTCCGCCCAGGCGCAGTGCTCGCAGAGGTCGACCTGCTCGGTCAGTTCGCCAACCAGGCGGCACTCGCCCTCCTGCAGCTGCAGCGCGCGCGCCGCGTACAGCGAGTGCTCGCCGGCGAGAGCGACGAGATCCAGGTCGTCGCGCGTCTCGCGGAGACGCTCGCGCGGGCAGCGCCGGGGCCGGCGGTCGAGCAGCGCGTGGCCTTGCTCGACGCGCTCTCGAAGGTGCTCGGGGGCGATGACGCCCGCTGAGCTCTCCGACGCCGAGCTCGTGCGGCTCTTGCGGAGTGGCGACGAGGCGGCCTGGGCGATCTTCGTGGAGCGCTACTCGCGCTACGTCCTCGCCATCGCCACGCGGGCCTACCGCCTGCGTGAGCAGGATGCCGAAGACGTCTTCCAGGAGCTGTTCGCGCGTGCGCACGCACATCTCGGGAGCCTGCGCGACGACAACGCCCTCAGGCCCTGGGTCGCTCAGCTCACGCGGCGGCTGTGCGTCGACCGGCATCGCTCGACCGGTCGTGAGGAGCTCGGCGCCGACGTCGACGAGGCATTCGCCGAAGACACGATGGAGCGCATCGATGAAGCGCTCGCCGTGCACGCGGCGCTCGCGATGCTCAGCCCCGAATGCCAGGAGATCGTCGATCGCTTCTTCTGCCGCGACGAGTCGTACCGCCAGATCGGCGCCGCGCTCGACATCCCGAGCGGCACCATCGCGAGCCGCATCAGCCGCTGCCTTGCGCAGCTGCGCAAGGCGTATGAGGGAAGCAAACCGCCCGCGCTGCCGTCTGGTGGCCGAGATGACTGACGCGCGCTCCCCCGAAGAACACCTCGCCGCCCTGCTCGCGCTGCTCCGCCCCGCGCCCGAAGCGTGGCTCGAGGCGGCCAGGCAATTGCCGGCGGCGCGGGCTCAGATCGACGGCATCGTCGCGCGCGCGGAGCAGGATGCGGAATATCGGGCCCGTGTCGTCAACGATCTCGAGCAGGCACTCGCGGCCGATGGGATCGAGCCCAGCGAGGCCCTTCGGCGCGAGCTCGCACGCCGCCTCGCCGACGATTAAGGATCCAGCGCGGCCGCGCGTTGAGCAGCCCGCGCGGCCTCGGCAGCGGCGGCGGTCGCGGCGCTGAGGCGCCAGTCGTCCTCGCCGATCGTGAGGTTCGTGCGCACGAGTAGCGCGGCGGAGCTGGCGGCGGCGGCGGAGAGCTGCGCGACGGCGATGTAATCGGCGCGCCGGGAGCCGTCGCCGGTATCGGCGAGCTGAGCGGAGAGCAGCGCGAGGTCGCACCCCGCCTCGCAGATCACGCGCGGCGTCGCAGCAGCCTCGCCGAGCGCGAACTCGAGCCCGAAGCCGTCACCCTCGCCGCGCGCCGTCGCCGCGAGCTCGAGCGTGGCCGCGCTGAACGCGGCGTCGTTCGCGACCGAGAGCACTCCCGCCCGTACGGCGATGCGCTCGGCCTGCGCAGCCATGGCCCCGTCGCCGCTTGCGCGCGCGAGTGCGGCGATCAGCAGCGCGGACTGCGCGACGATGTTCGCGGCCAGACTGCCGGCTCCGAGCGGGGCCTGGAAGAGCGCCGCGACAGGATCGGGCGAGGGATCGGCGGTCATCTCGATGCCATTTCTGAGGCCTAGCCGATCTTCCCCTTAACCGCGGAGACAATCGTTACAAGCTACCGTGGTTTCTATGGACGCACGGAAATCGCTGCACTCGACGAATTCGCGGTCTTCGCGCGGGGCGAGCCTGCCCGCTGAGCGCTCGTGAGCGAAGCTTCCCCGCGGGCTGCGATTTCGATCGACCGCCTCGACGTGCAGGTCTCCGCCTCCGTGGGCTCGATCGACGTCGTGACCGTGCGCAAGGGCCTCACTGCGGTCACCAAGCCCTCGCGTGAGACCGCCTGGCGCGGGCCGGCCCGGTTCGCCGCGCGCATCCAGGAGTCGCTCGTCCAGTTGCACGAGCTCGTCGCCGCGCGGCATCCCGGCTGCGTCTCGCTCGCCGAGCACGCGATCCTGTGCGTCGACAAGGCGCTCGGCCAGTTCAGCGCGGGCGATGCCGACATGGATGCCCTGCGCGAGGATGTGCGCTCGCTGCACCTGGCTGCGTGCCGTGCGGTGCCGCCCAAGCCGGCCGCTCTCGCGCCGCGCCTGGTCGAGCTCGCCGAGCGGACCGAGCGCGACTGGATGCAGGACGCACCGGAGCGCTATCACGACGTGCTCGGCGACAGCGGCCTCGCTGCTCTCGACACGATCCTGACGCGCAAGCTCGACGCGATGCCGCCCGACTCGCGCGTCGCGCTCTCGCACACGGGCCTGACACTGCGCGCGATGAGCGAATCGCTCGCGCGTGCGCTCGGCGACATCGATCGCCTGGTGCGTGAGCTCGCCCGCGATCTCGAGACGCCGGCGCGCTACGTGCGTATCGCTCAGGAGCTGGACGCCGTCGCGCGCAGGGACGATGCCCTCACCTGGCTCGAGCAGGGCGTGGCCGCGCACGGCGCGGGCGATGAGGCGCTACGCGATGCGATCGTCTCGGCGTACCTGCGCGCCGACCGTCGTGAGGATGCGATTGCGCTGCTGCGCGACGAGCTGCGCAGGGCCCCGAGCGCACACGTGACGGCAGAGCTGCTCGGTGCCGCGGGTGAGGAGCGCGACGGCGAGCGCGTCTGGGCGCACGCCCAGCTCGCGCAGGCCGCGGAGCGAGACGGCGATGCCGGCGAGCTCGTCACGGCACTGCTCGCCGATGGCGCCACGGCCGCGGCGCTGAGCGCCGCCGAGAAGCTTGCGGTGCCGGTGCCCGTGCGGCTCGAGCTGGCGCGGATCGCAGCGGTCGACGATCTCGATGCCGCACTCAAGCACTACCGGCTGCTGGTCGCGGCCGAGCTCGAGACCTCCGAGCGCGAGAGCTACGGCAACGCCGTGCGGCACCTGCGCGCGATGCGCAAGGCGGCCGATGCCCACGGCCGCGGCGCCGAGGTCGTCGCGTTCGCGTACGCCGCGCGCGAGGAGCACACCCGTCGCCGCACGCTCGTCACGATGCTCGACAAGCTCGGCTGGTGGTAGGCCCCGAGCGCTACGTCGCCACCGCGACGACGTAGAACTGCCCGCCCACGGGCAGCGTGCTCTTGGGGAAGGATCCGCTCGCGGCCTGGCGGTGCGAGCACACGCACACCGGGTCGAGCCGCGCCTCGCGGCACTGCCCGACGAGCCAGCTGAGCGACGGCCGCTGCACGTATTGCTCGCCGTCCGACTCCTCGTCCGGCCGGAGGCCCAGGCGGTTCTCGGCGCGCTCGTAGTACTCGCGATTGGCAGCGCTCGCGTCGTGCTGGCGCACCACGCGGGTCATCGAGCCCGACTGACCGGCGGGCGGCGGTTGCGGCTGAGCATCTTGGCGGCCTCCGTTTCTCGGCCCCTCCCAGCTCGGATCGTACTCCTGCAGTGACACGGCGGGGTCGTCGTCAGAGCATCGACGCGGGCGCGATTGCCGCGCCGGCGATGTTGCCCTTCGCCTCGTCTCCGGCCGCGGTGAGGATCGGGATCGTCGCCACGGCGTCGGAAGCCGCCCGGGCGTCCGCAACGGCGCGCTCCAGCTCGGCCGCCGCCGTGACCAGGTCGCCGCCCTCGATCAGCGCGCGGGCGGCGCGGGCGGACTACTCCTCGGCCGCGAGCTGTGCGATCAGCTCGTCGAGCTCGGGCACCTCGGCGCGCAGGCTCGGCAGGTTGACGACGATGCCCTCCTGCGTGCTGCGGGCGAGCACGACGACCGTCTCCTCGTCGGGCGAGGGGTTCTCCTCGCGGTGCGGCACGTAGGGCGGCACGTAGATGTAGTCGCCGGGACCGGTCGCGACGCGGCGCTCCGCCCCGCCCTCGAGGAAGACGAATACCGGATGGCCGGAGACGACGTAGATGCCCGTCTCGGCCTCGCCGTGGTGGTGGTCGCCCGAGACCATGCCGGGCGCGACGATCGCCTTGCCCATCCAGATCTTGCGCGAGCCGTTGCGCTTGCCCGAGATTGCCTCGAAGCGCCGCATTCCGGGCGTCTGAGCGGTGTCCTCGCTCAGCTCGTCGTGGCCCGTGTGGTGGAGCTGGCGGTGCCAGGCCTCGTTGCCCGCGTGGTGATTGCCGCTCACGACTGCTCCAGCGGGACGGGCTCGACGGTGCGCTCGCCGCCCGCGCTGCCCGTGTTGGGCGTCCCGGCCCGCTCGATCAGCAGCACGTGCGCCTCGCCCTCGGGCACGTCGGGGCAATGCTCGACGCCGTGCGGGACGACGATCATCTCGCCCTCCTCGATCCATTCGTCGCCATCGCGGAAGTGCATCAGGAGCCGGCCCTTGACGACCAGGAAGAGCTCGTCCTCCTCGTCGTGGTGGTGCCACACGAACTCGCCCTGCACCTTCACGATCTTGACCTGGAAGTCGTTGACCTCACCCGCGATGCGCGGGCTGTACGTGTCCTCGATGCGGCTGAACGCCTCGGCCAGATTGATCTTTCGCGGCATGTCAAAACCCTACCGCGCTCAGCGCGTCGAGCCGTCCAGGATCTGGAGCGTCTTCAAGTCCGAGTAGAAGTCCAGCGCGTAGTCACCGCCCTCGCGGCCGATGCCGCTGATGCCGATGCCGCCGAACGGCGCGGTGAGGTCGCGGATCAGGAAGCAGTTGACCCACACCGTGCCCGCGCGCAGCTCGCGGCCGACGCGCTCCGCCCGCTCCTCCGACCCCGTCCAGATCTGTGCCGCCAGGCCGTATTGCGTGCTGTTGGCGAGCCGGATCGCGTCTGCCTCGCCGCTGAAGGTCTGCAGCGTCAGCACCGGTCCGAAGACTTCGTGCTGCACGACTTCGGAGTCGTTGCTCGCCGGCTCGATCAGCGTCGGCTCGTACCACAGCCCGTCGGGCTTGAAGCGCCTGCCACCGCGCAGGATGCGGTCGCCCGCGGCACGCGCACGCTCGACGAAGCCCTCGACGCGGGCGAGGTGGTCGGGATGGATCAGCGGGCTGATGGTGGTGGTCGGATCGCGCGAGTCGCCCAGCACGTGCGCGTCGGTGTAGCGGTTGAAGGCCTCGAGGAAGGGCTCGACGATCGAGGCCTCGACCAGCAGCCGCGTGCCGGCCAGGCACACCTGACCGCCGTCGTCATACTGGCCGGCTGCCTTCTTCGCGGCCGCCTCGATGTCGGCGTCGGCGAAGACGATCAACGGGCTCTTGCCGCCCAGCTCCGCCGTGAACGGGACGATGTTGCGCGCGGCTGCGACGCCGATGTGGCGCGCCGTCTCGGGCGAGCCCGTGAACGAGACGCGCCGCACGCGCGGGTCGGCCACGAGCGCGGCGCCGACCTCCTCGCCGATGCCCTGGACGAGGTTGAACACCCCGGGCGGCAGGTCCGCCTCGGCCACGAGGTCGGCCAGCAGCGAGCACGAGAGGGGCGACCACTCGGCCGGCTTGAGCACCACGGTGCAGCCGGCCGCCAGCGCGGGCGCGGTCTTCCAGGTCGAGAGCATGAAGGGCGCGTTCCAGGGGGTGATCACCACGGCCGGCCCGCTCGGCATCCGCTGCACGACGTTGCGCGTGCCGTTCGAGTCCCACATCCGCTCCTCGTAGCCGGCGGCCAGCTCGGCGTACGCGCGGTAGTTGCGCGCGCCACGCGGGATCACGCGCAGCCGCAGCGACTCTTCGAGCATCGCCATGTCGAGGCACTCCACGGGCGCGATGCGCTCGACGTTGGCGTCGATCAGGTCGGCCAGCCGCTTGAGGTGCACCGCGCGGCCCACAGCGCCGAGCGCGGCCCAGGCGGGGAACGCATCGACTGCCGCCCCGACTGCCAGCTCGGCCGTCTCGGCATCGCCGCGCGACACCTCCGCCAGCAGCGACCAGTCGAGCGGCGAGCGATCCTCGAAGGTGCCCGCACTCGCGACCCGCCGGCCGCGGATGTAGTGGTCGACCGAGACATCCGCGCCCGCAACACGGGCGCGCGGGCGTTCGGTAGCGAGTACAGCCATCAGCCCGCCGTCCGCAGGTCGCCCTCGTTGGACTGGTCGTCCACGGTGTACGCGAACGTGAAGCGGAAGCCCTTGCCCATGCGCACGGGCGCGAGGGCGGTGTGCTCCTCGTTGGGCGCGCGGAACAGCTCCAGCGAGGCCGAGCCCTCCCAGATCTCCGAGGTCGAGCGGTCGCGGCTGACCGCGCCGGCCAGCTCATGCACGGCCGGCTTGTCGTGCAGGCCCGCGTTGAGTCGCGGGAAATGGCGCACGTTCACGAGTTGAGGCGCGTTGTGGGTCGGCCCGGAGTCCGTGATGTTCTCGAGCGTGACCGTCCCCTGGGCCAGGCGGCGATCGTTGGCGGCGAGCGTTCCGCCGAACGTGGCGCCGGGCTGCAAGCCGGGCTCGGCGCCGTTCTGGAGGCCGAAGTTGCGCGTCATCCAGACGGAGCCGAGCTTCTTCGGGAACCCCTGGAACCAGCCGCGCATGAGCGCGAAGTCGCGATCCACCCAGATGTAGGGGCAGGTCGTGACCTCCTTGCCGCCGAGCGACGCGTTGACGACGATGAAGAACTCCATGTACTGGCTGCGCGCGGGGTCGAGCAACTCGCTGCCGCCGTCGGTGCAGCTCTGCCAGTCGGCGAAGATCGCGGCCGCGCGGCCGGGCTCGGTGGGATGCGGATCGAGCCCTGGCGGGAGCACGGCGCGCACGGCCTCGGGGTCGGCCCAGTACTCGATCACCATCAGGTCGCCGACGTAATGCCAGGGCGGGCTCGGCACCAGCGAGGAGCGCCCACCCGGGGAAAGCGGGAGCGAGTAGCCCTTGAGCATGGGATCTCCTTGTGGCATCACGCGAATCGCTGCGAGAGAAGTACTGGAAGAGAAGGGGCGTTCGGTACAGTAGCCCCGCCCGGCGACCGTGAGGAGAACGATGAGGCGCGTGCGGATCGAGCATGACGGCACGCCCGCGTGGGGGCAACTGCGCGACGGCGAGATCGCCCTGGATTCCGGAGTCGCCGTCGATCCCGCCACGGCGCACTGGCTGGCACCCGTCGAGCCGTCGAAGATCCTCGCCGTCCATCTCACCTACCGCTCGCGCCTCGTCGACTACGACGCACGCCAGCCGCCGGAGCCGTCGTACTTCATGAAGCCGCCGTCGTCGCTGAACGGCCACCTCGGCGCGATCCGGCGCCCGCGCGGGGCGCGCTACCTGAACTACGAGGGCGAGCTGGCCGTGGTCGTCGGCACGCGCATGAGCGCCGTCGCCGAGAAGGACGTCCTCGAGCACGTCTACGGCTTCGCGCCCGCCAACGATGCGGGCCTACACGACTTCCGGCACGCCGACCGCGGCTCCATGCTGCGCGTCAAGGGACAGGACGGCTTCCTGCCGATCGGGCCCGCCGTCGTGACCAGGGACGAGTGGACGCCGGACGACGGCTACACGCTCACGACGTACCTGAACCGCGAGGTCGTGCAGAGCGGCGACCAGGACGACATCATCTGGGACTACCGCTACCAGCTGGCCGACCTCTCACGCCTGATCACGCTCGAGCCCGGCGACGTCGTGCTCACGGGCACGCCGGCGAACAGCCGTCCCATGCAGCCGGGCGACACGGTCGAGGTGGAGATCGGCGGCCTCCCGCGCCTCACCAACACGGTCGTGGACTGGGACGTCGACCTGAGTGGCCCAGGCGAGCAGATCCAGGTCTCGGCCAACACGCTGCACGTCGCGCTCGCGATCCCCGAGGCCGAGGCGGAGCAGCGCGTGCGCGAGGGACGGCTCGAGCCGTGATCGCGCTGCGTCGCATCGACCACGTCTGCCTGCGGGTGGCCGACCTCGACGAGGCCGTCCGGCGCTGGAGCATCGAGTTCGGCTTCAGCGAGCGAGCAGACATGCGCGTGGCCGACCGCGCCTACCTGGCCTGCGGCTACGAGCCGTACTCGCTGGAGCTGTGGAGCTCGCGCAGCGGGCCTGGCCACGACCACTCGGCCTTCGAGCTGCGCGCCGGCTGCTCGCTCGACGACGCGGCCGCGCACCTGGACGCCGTGGGCGTGAACTACCGCCGCGACGAGGCCGGCCACCTGCACCTGGCCGACCCGGAGGGCTACGGCGTGGAGCTGATCCCGTCTACGCCCCGCGATCCCTACCCCGACGTGGGTCAGACGACCGCGACGCTGCCCGGCTTCAGAGCGCGCAAGCTCGGTCACGTCAACGTGCTCACGGGACAGCTCGAGGCGATGCGCGACTTCTACCGCGACGCGCTCGGCATGGCGGTAACCGACTACCTCGGCGTCGAGGGCGTGTGGCTGCACATCAACGCCGACCATCACGTGGTGGCGCTGGTCGGCAAGACCCCCGCGCACTTCCATCACTTCGCGCTCGACCTCGTCGACTGGGGCAACCTGCGCGTGGCCTTCGATCACCTCGGCCAGCACGGCCGCTGGCTCGGCTGGGGGCCAGTCCGCCACGCGCTCGGGCAGAACCTCTGCGGCTACGTGCGCATTCCCGAGGAGCACTGCTTCGTCGAGCTGTACTGCGATATGGAGGTGCTCGACCTCCCGCACGCCCCGCGCGAGTGGCGCGACGACCCGCGCGGCTCGAACCTCTGGGGCATCCTGCCGCCGCGCTCGTACTTCCGCTTCGACGACGCCGCGGTGGAGTCCGAGCGACACCAGCTCGAGGCGCTCGGGACGCCGCTGCCGCCGCCGTAATGCCGGCTCTTGCGCCGTCTCTCACCTTTGTAGGTGTTCGGCTGGGCCGTCACACCCGGTCAGCGGGGTGGTGCGTGTGGTTGGTTGGTGGTGATCGCGCGTCCGCCTTCGTCCGCGAAAACCGGGTGCTCGCTGGTGCCGTTGGCGCGGATGTGGTGGTCGTGCAGCAGCTTGTGGTGCCGGGGGCAGAGCAGGATGAGGTTGTCGAGCTCGGTGGTGCCGCCGCGCTCGATGGGGATGACGTGGTGGGCCTCGAGTTCGCGCTCGGCGGTGCAGCCGGGGTACTGGCAGTGCGTTGAGCGCTTGTGCAGCGCGCGTTGCTGGGCGTAGGAGGCGCAGCGTCCCACGCGTGAGTGCACGAGGTCGCGGCCGCTCGGCTTGATCGTGAGGCGGCGCGCGTCGCAGACGAGCCGCTCGGCCGTCTCGGGGCTGAGCGGCCCGGCGCCTTCGAGCAGCGGGGGCTCGTCGGCGCTCAGGTGCACGATCAGGGTGGTGGGGCTGCGCTTCACGCCGCCGGTCACGGCTCCGCCCTGCCGGGCGAGTGTGACGAGCGCATCCGCAGCGGATTGCTGCCAGTCGAGGATCGTGCCGGCCTGCTTGTCGAGCGCGCGCTGGTTCTTGGCGATGCTCCAGATCGCCTGCTCGAAGACGACGCCCTGCTCCAGCGGCAGCCGCCCGCTGAAGGAGAGCTCGCGCCGTCCGCGCGTCCAGGTCATGCTCAGAGCGCGCCGCTCGTACAATTCCCCGTCGTCCTGCACCGCGGGCGGAACGAGCGTGCGAGCGGCGAGCGCGATGGCGCTAGGCGGCTTGCCGACCGCGATGCGCGCCAACTCGGCGTCGGTGTCGGGAATCGCGAACTCGGCGGCGGCTGCGACCTGGTCGAGGGTTAGCGCGCCCGTGCTCAGCGCGTCGTCGAGCGCGGGCAGGCTGCGCAGCGCGCTGCTCGTGCGCGTGATCAGCACGGCCGTGCGGTAGTCGCTGCTGGAAACCTGCGCGAGCCACTGCGCGCTCGATGAGCATCCCGCCGCGCGCCAATCACCCTCGTCATCGGCTTCGCGCACGATCTGCGTGACCCGCTGCTTGATGCGCGCCTCCTGCTCGCAGAGCGAGCGCAGCTCGCGCCGGCGCGCCTCGCGGCGACGCTCGCGCACCTGGTCGATCGTCCCATCCTGTGTGGCGAACATACGTTCGTATGATACCAGCATCGCGGCGCCGAAATGTGCCGAGTCTGTGCCGAAATGCAGGGCTTTATTTGAGTTACCGGCGGGCGCCAACTTCGGTATGACCCCGCGGCGGCTCTTTGGAGTTTGTACTGGGCTGACTCAAAGGACCGCTGGCTGCATTACGAGGACGCGGCTCCGGCACGCGCGGTCGACACCCTCCTCGAGGCAATCGAGGACGATCGCTCTGGTGTCTTCTTCGGATGACGTGCGCGCTACGACCTTCCGAGCGCTCGTCGCGGCGTGCATGACGGACGACCGTCCGAAGCGCGCCACGCCGCGCTTCGCTGACTGACGGGCGCGACCCCCTTCGTCTACTCCGGCTGCGCGCCCGACTCATCAGAAACGCTCGGTCTCTTACCGAGATCTACGCCGGACTGCAGTCGGGACTGCGAAGGAATTGGACGATAGCGCTGTTGGTCGTTGTCGGTCTGGCCGCGTTCGAGATGACTTCGGTGGCGGACGCCATCGCATCTGGTCGTTCGCGGGATACGGGTCGATCGAGGGTGGGAGGTGGCGGATTGCGCGGCAGGGAGCTTGTGGTGGTCGTCGCCGACGCCAACAGCGCGTTCCGGACCGGCGCCGTTGGAGTGCTCGAGCGCGAGATTGACATGCGAGCGGTTCCTGCTGCGACGAGCGAAATGTTAATCGGCTTAGTCGACAAGCTTTGTCCGGGCGTGGTGCTGGTTGATGTCGATCTCCCTGCCGGTGGCGGGGTTGAGGCGATCGCGCGCGTCAAGCGGCGGGCGCCGATGACCGAAACCGTCGCGATCGCGACTGCTCCTGACAGGGAGGTCGTGCTCGCGGTCGTGCGGGCCGGCGCACGCGGCATCATCGAGCGAACAGTGCATTCGACCAGCCTCGCCCGGGTCGTGCGGCACGCAGCTGCCGGAGAGATCACACTCCCGCGCCAGCATTGCGGCTATGTCTTGGACGAGCTCGCTCGGGTCGAGCGAAGGGTCGACGCGAGGGCGGCCCTGATCCCTCTCTCGAGCCGCGAGCGGGAGGTCCTCGCGCTCATCGCGAACGGCCGCCGCAACCGCGAGATCGCCGAAATTCTCTCGATCTCCGAGCTCACCGTCAAACGCCACGTTCACAACTTGCTCGAGAAGCTCCGAGTTCCCACGCGCTCAGCTGCTGTGAGCCTCGCCGTCGCTGCGGAGCGATGGCCCCTCGCGGAGGCCGAACTCCCGATCAGCCAAGCTCGCTCAACAACCGAACGCCGCAAGGACATACCTTCACGTCGCTAGGCGTCAACCGTCTGGCTCTCTTGGGTCGGCCGCTTTGCCCATGGTCATGGGGGCCGCGGCCCTCGCGTCCGGTGACGTGACCTGGGTCGCGTCTTGCCGGAACGACGCGCCGCCGGACTTCTCCAGGGACGTCGGCTTCGAGTACGATGCGTGGCCTACCCAAAGGGGGCGCGATGTTCGCGCGGCTTCGTGAGATGCTCGACCGCTGGCTCAGGCGACGAAAGGGATCGAGCGCATAGCCTGAGCACGAACGGCTGGTCGCCGGGCCTGGCGAGCGTCTCCCCTGGCCGGTCGCGTTCGCCAGGCGGATGACGGGAGCGCGCAAACTCCCGGCTCTCGATGGCGGTGCCGTCGCTCGCGCCTCAACCGGCGACGGCGAGCGCGCGGCGGCGAACCAGGATCACCGTCACGACGGCGCAGTCGGCCGCGAGGATGTAGAGCGGGTAGATCAGCAGTGACGCTGCCGTCGAGTTGACCGCGACCAGAGCGAAGAGCGTCGACACGACGCCGATCCCGTAGGTCGCCAGCGTCTCGGAGCCCGGCTGCCGGTAGGTCTTGGGGAGCATGAGCGCGACGGCGATCAGGTCGGCGGCCACGACCGAGCACGTCGCCACCGTGGGGTCGCCGGCGATCTGCCAGCCGACGACTCCGAGCGCGGCGAGGCCGAGCAGCGCGAGCTCGACCGGGCTCGCACCGCCCTCTCCATGCCGTATGGCAAGTGCGAACACTGCGCCGCAGGCCAGCGCCTGCCCGGCGGTCAGCGCCAGGCTCCAGGTCGCCCCGCTCGCCCACTGAGATGCGAACACCACCAGCGAGAGCGCCGTCCAGATCATCCAGGTCGCCCTCTGCGGCTTCGTGGAGCCGCGCAGGATGTCGCGCAGGTACGGCACCGTCGCTACGAGCTGCAGGATCCCCGCGAGTACGCCGAAGGCAGCCTGCATCGGGCGTCATCGTAGGGTGGGCCCGGCAGTGGGGCCAACGCCTGGAGAGCCGCGCGACCGTCCCATGACACGATGCCTCGTATGCAGATCGGCATCATCCTCCCGCAGAACGAGATCGGCGACGACCCCGGAGCGATCCGCGAGTTCGCCCAGGCCGCCGAGGACGAGGGCTTCGCGCATGCGGTGGCGTTCGACCACGTCGTCGGCAAGGACGACTACGCGTCGCAGCCGTTCCACGAGCCGTTCGTGCTCTTCGGGTTCATCGCGGCGTGTACGCGCTCGATCGAGCTCGTGACCGGCATCATCATCCTGCCGCAGCGTCAGACCGCGCTCGCGGCCAAGCAGGCCGCGGAGGTCGACATGCTCTCCGGCGGGCGGCTGCGGCTGGGGCTCGGCGTCGGCTGGAACCCGCTCGAGTACGAGGCGCTGGGCGAGGACTTCCACACGCGCGGCAAGCGCATGGACGCGCAGATCCCGCTCATGCGGCGCCTCTGGACGGAGCGCCACGTGACTGCCGAGCTCGGCCGCGAGCATCTCGCCGATGTCGGCCTCAACCCGCCGGCCATCCGCGACATCCCGATCTGGCTGGGTGGCAAAGGCCCTGCTGCCGTGCGCAGAGCGGTCACCTGGGGCTCGGGCTTGATCCTCTCCAGTCGTGTCGGTGGGCCGGACGAAGAGGCCGACTTTGCCGACACGCGAGACCGCCTGCATGCCGCAGCGGACGCGGCCGGGCGTGCGCGCGAGGAGCTCGGCATCGAGGTCTGGCTCGCGACGAAGAACGGGGATCCCGACGCGTGGGGCGCCGCCGCCGAGAAGTGGGCGGCGCTCGGCGCGACGCACCTGAGCGTGGAGACCTACGGGGAGGAGCCGCTCACGCCTGCAGAGCACGTGGAGCGCGTCGGGCTGATCGCCGACGCCGTCGTGGCGCGTTAGCAGACTTCTAGACGAGCGCGCGGATGCGCGGCCAGTCGACTGCCTCGCGCACGCGCGCTGCAATCGCGGAGAGGCGGGCGTCGAGCCCTTCGGGCGTCGCCGCGGGCTCGATCCCGGCCCAGGCGAGCAGCGCGTCGCGGTAGGCCGCATGCTCCAGCAGCCCGTGCACGTAGCTCGCGCGCACGTTGCCGGTGCGCCAGCCGAGCGGGCCGTCCGGCCCGGTCAGCGTCGGGGTCGCCGTGGCGCCGGCGGCCGTCGCGCCGTGGTGGATCTCGTAGCCGTCGAGCTCTGCTCCCGTCTCGCTGTCGGCGACGCGGACGCGGCGCGTCGTCTTGCCCGCCTGGAGCTCGGTCACGAGGTCGAGCAGGCCGAGGCCGGCTGCCTCGCCGCCGCCTTCGACCCCGTGCGGATCGCGCACCGCGCGCCCGAGGATCTGCAATCCGCCGCAGATGCCGAGCACGGGCACGCCGGCGGCGGCCTGCCGCGCGATCGCGCCCGCGAGCCCCGTCGTGCGCAGCCACTCCAGGTCGGCCAGCGTGCTCTTGGTGCCGGGGATGACGATCGCCGCGGCGGTCTCGACCTCGGCCGCGCTGCGCGCCCAGCGGACGTGGCCTGTGAGCGGCGCGAACTCGTCCAGGTTCGCGATCCGGGGCAGGGCGACGATCGCAATGCGCCCCTCGCCGCCCGCGCCCTGGAGGGCGACGCCGTCCTCCTCGGGGAGGGGGATGTCGAGCCACGGGACGACCCCGAGCGTGGGCACGCCGGTGCGCTCCTCGAGCCAGGCGGGCCCGGGAGCGAGCAGCGAGGGGTCGCCCCGGAAGCGGTTGAGCAGGAAGCCGGCGAGCAGCTCCCGTTCTGCCTGCGCGAGACAGTGCCACGTGCCGAGCAGGTGGGCGAACGCTCCGCCGCGGTCGATGTCGCAGCACAGCAGCACGGGCGCACCGATGTCGAGCGCGACGGCCATGTTGACGATGTCGCCGTCGCGCAGATTGATCTCGGCCGGGCTGCCCGCACCTTCGATCACGACCACGTCGAAGTCGTCGAGCAGGCTGTGCAACGAGCTGCGCACGACGGGCCAGAGCCGCGGGCGTCGCTCCCTCCAGGGGAGCTGCGAGATCGCGAGATCCGCCTCGCCGAGCACGACGACCTGCGAGCGCGTGTCGGCTTCGGGCTTGATCAGCACGGGGTTCATGCGCGCCTCGGGCGAGATGCGCGCCGCAGCGGCCTGCACGATCTGCGCCCGTCCGAGCTCGCGGCCATCCGCAGTCACCCCGGCGTTGTTGGACATGTTCTGCGCTTTGAAGGGCGCGACGCGCAGGCCCTCGTCGGCCAGGAGCCGGCAGAGCGCGGCGGCCAGGTACGACTTGCCGGCGTGCGAGGTGCAGCCCTGAACCATCAGCGCCTTACCCACCGACGACTCCCAGCGCGCTTGCGATGTCGGCCGTCCCCGGTGCGCGTGCCTCTGCGTTGAACGCGTACGAGTCGCGCTTGACGAGCCGCACGCCGAGCCCACCGGCCATCGCCGCCATCGGCCAGCCGCCGTTTGGGGATGGGGCCAGCCCGTGATCGCGCAGCGCGATCCGCAGCGCAGCGCAGCGCTGCGGCGCGCGCGCTGCGATCAGCAGTGCCGTGAGCCGCGCGGGGACGAGGTTGACCCCGTCGTCGGCCCGCGCCGCGGCGCGGCCGTGGTACAGCAACTCCGGTGTGCGGTAGCCCCACATCGCGTCGGCCGTGTTGAGCGCGCGGTAGGCGGCCGCGGCCGGCAGGCCCCCGGCTGCGTACGCCAGCAGCGGGGCGATCACCGAGTCGCTGAGGTTCTCGGCCAGCGACTGGATCGCCGCGCCCGACAGCTCGCTCGCGTCGAGTTCGGCCGTGTCGCGGCTCACGAGATCGCGGGCCGCCAGCGAGCGGGCCGTCTCCAGATCGTTTGTGTCGAGGGCCTCGCGCACGCCCTGCACGGCCTCGCGCAGGCCGCGCAGTGCGAGCAGCGT